>JAFWAK010000050.1 GCA_017507715.1 Paludibacteraceae bacterium
AGGTTTTAAGCCGATCGTAGGATGCGAGGTCTATTGTGCCAGAAGAGGACGTCACTCGCGCCTGGATGACAAAGCTGTCAACGGAGAAGGACGATCGTATTTCATCGATCGCTCCGGCTACCACTTGATTCTACTAGCTAAAAACATGACCGGCTACCATAACCTCTGCCGCATCGTATCGCAGGGGTATATGTCTGATGCCTATTACTATACGCCGCGTATCGACAGAGAACTCCTGGAAATGTATCACGAAGGTATTATCTGCTCGTCCGCATGTCTCGGAGGCGAGTTGCCGCAGAAGATCATGGAAGGGAATATAGAAGCGGCGGAAGAGACCGTCAAATGGTTCAAGAACCTGTTCGGCGAAGACTATTATATCGAGCTTCAACGCCATGAGACGCAGAAACCAGGCGCAGACGTAGAGGTGTACGAACGCCAGAAACAGGTCAACCCTGTGCTGATTGAGTTAGCGAAGAAATACGGTGTGAAGGTGATTGCCACCAACGACTCGCACTTCGTCAACGAAGAGGACGCAGAGGCACACGACCGACTCATCTGTCTGAGCACAAACCACTTTGTGAATGACGTCAACCGCATGCACTACACCAAACAGGAGTGGCTCAAGACGCCCGAAGAGATGGCAGAGATCTTTGCCGATATCCCGGAAGCGCTGGAGAACACGCAGGAGATAGTGGACAAAGTGGAAGTGTATGATATCGATCATGATCCAATCATGCCTAAGTTCGACATTCCCGCTTCGTTCGGCAAGGAAGAGGATTATCCCGACCGACTGACTTTCGAAAGTGCGTACCTGCGCTATTTGACAATGGAGGGCGCCAAAGAGCGTTACGGCGAAGAGCGGCTGGCTAACGATGAGGAACTGAAAGAGCGTATCGAATTCGAGCTCAACACCATTATCTCGATGGGTTTCCCGGGTTATTTCTTAATCGTGATGGATTTTATCCGTGCGGCCCGCGAAGAACTGGACGTTTCCGTAGGACCGGGTCGTGGTTCGGCCGCCGGTTCAGTCGTGGCTTACTGCCTAAAGATAACAGACCTCGACCCTCTCAAATACGACCTCCTGTTCGAGCGTTTCTTAAATCCCGACCGTATCTCCCTACCCGATATCGATACGGACTTTGAGGATTGCGGTCGAGGCAAAGTGCTGGATTACGTGAGCCGCAAGTATGGCGAGACGCATGTAGCACACATCGTCACCTACGGTAAGATGGCTACCAAGTCTGCCTTGGCCGATGTTGGACGCGTGCAACAAGTGCCGCTGTCATTTGTGAACGAACTCAAAGGCTACGTGCCTGATCGCGAATTCCCGGATAATGTACTCAAAGGTCTGCCGCAAGGCGCCAAGAAGCCGAAGGTAAACCTCAAGAACTGCTATAAATACATTGAGGAACTCAAGCGCGAATACGAGACCGGCGATCCGAATACCCGCTCGATGCTGGAATACGCGGCGCGGCTCGAAGGAACGATTCGTCAGGTAGGCGTTCACGCCTGCGGCGTCATCATCGGTGCCGATGACTTGACGAACTTCGCTCCGCTGTCTTCTGTGGAAGACAAGACCAGCAAGAAGCGCGTCCTCGTTACCGAATACGACGGCCACGTAGTAGAGTCCGTCGGCCTAATCAAGATGGACTTCCTCGGGCTCATCACGTTGACCATCATCAAGGAGTGTCTGCGAAACGTCAAGAAAGCCCGCGGCATCGATATCGACATCGACCATATTCCTATTGACGATGAACTGACCTACAAACTATTCCAAGAAGGCCGCACTGTGGCTGTCTTCCAGTTTGAGTCTGCCGGCATGCAGAAATACCTGCGCGAACTTAAGCCGACGGTCATCGGTGACTTGATTGCCATGAACGCCTTGTACCGGCCGGGTCCGATGGATTATATTCCGCAGTTCATCAAACGTAAACAAGGTACGGAAGCGGTGACGTACGACATTCCCGTCATGGAGAAATACCTCAAAGACACCTATGGTGTCACGGTATATCAAGAGCAGGTCATGCTTCTCAGCCGTCTGCTGGCTAACTTCACCCGCGGCGAGAGTGACAAACTCCGTAAAGCGATGGGTAAGAAGCAGATGGCCGTGCTGGCGTCCCTCAAGGATAAATTCATGGAAGGCGGTAAAGCCAACGGGCATAATGAGAAGACGCTCGACAAGATCTGGAAAGACTGGGAGAAATTTGCATCCTATGCCTTCAACAAATCACATGCCGCCTGCTACTCCTGGGTAGCATACCAGACCGGATATCTCAAAGCCCATTATCCGGCAGAATTCATGGCCGCCAACCTCACCGTCAACAAGGATGATATCAAAGAAGTAACCAAGCTGATGGACGAATGCAAGGCTCTTGGCCTTAACGTACTCGAGCCCGACATCAACGAATCGGAACTGAGTTTCACTGTTAACCCACAAGGCGCTATACGCTTTGGCCTGGGTGGAATCAAGGGTGTCGGAGAAGGTGCGGCAGAAGCTATCATCACCGAACGCGAGAAGAACGGCAAATACAAAGATATCTTCGATTTCTTAGAGCGCGTCAACCTGCAGTCATGCAACCGCAAGACCATTGAGAACCTCGCACAGGCCGGAGCCTTCGAATGCTTCGAAGACCTCTACCGCGAGCAGTTCTTCGG
Organism: Paludibacteraceae bacterium; assembly: GCA_017507715.1. GTDB lineage: Bacteria > Bacteroidota > Bacteroidia > Bacteroidales > Paludibacteraceae > Colicola. The sequence goes on from JAFWAK010000050.1 coordinate 2,656, forward strand.
CACGGACGAGAACGGCAACTCGGGCCTCGACCTGCTCATGAACTACGGCAACAAATGGCAGGCGGACAAGGCAGCTAACTCCAATTCGCTCTTCGGAGACCTGGCAGAAGCGATTGAGATCAAACATCCCGACCTACCACAAGTGCCGCGTTGGGACACTATCGAGCGACTCAACAAGGAGAAAGACCTCATCGGTATCTACCTCTCGGCACACCCGCTTGACGAATACGAATACGAGATTCGCGAATTATGCAACGTGACGACCAATGAATTGACGCAGTTCGAGAAATGGCGCAAGCCGGATGAGCGGAAAGAGGCCGAGAAACGTATCAAGATTGACTTGGCGGAAAACGCAGACGAAATGGAGGAGAAACCGGTTCTGCCATCCGAATTCATCACGGCGCACAAGAATCAGCCTGCCATCTTAGGCGGACTCATCACCTCGGCGGAGCAACGTATCAGCCAGAAAGGCAATCCTTACGGTCGCTATACCATCGAAGATTATACCGGCAGTTACGAGTTCGCCCTCTTCGGCAATACATACAGCCATTTCGGACACCTGCTGCTCAAAGATGTATATGTGCTTGTCACGGGCGTTGTACAGCAGAAAGGTGCCGGACAGAAATGGTTCCGCGAGGCGAAAGATGAAGTGGCTGAGTTCGAGTTCGTCGTACAGAACGTGACGATGCTCAATGAGGTACAAGCCAAGCAGACGGAAGGTATCGCCATTCGCCTGTCTCTGGATGCCATCAACCATGAGACCATTGACGAACTGGCCGACGAGATTAAAGCCAACAAGGGACAAGGACGTCTCCATGTGTCTATCTTCAATCCCATCAACCGGCAACAGATATCTCTCACCAGCCGCTCCAACGCCATTCATGTCACACCGCGGTTCTATAAGTGGTTGGTTATCAAACGCCAGGAAGGGGTGCTCGATTTCAGCGTCATTTCCAAAGAACAATCATAAATTAAAAAATTGAAATTATAAATTACAAAGAATCCATAGATTATTTGTATGCCTCTCGTCCGCCTTTTCATCAAATAGGCGCAGCGGCCTATAAGCCGGGTTTGGACAACACCCTTCGTCTGATGGCGCATCTGGGTAACCCGCACGAACAGTTGCGGGCTATTCATGTAGCAGGCACGAACGGGAAGGGTTCCACTTCCCATCTGATAGCAGCCGCCTTGCAAGCCTCGGGGCTCAAAGTAGGTCTGTTCACCAGCCCGCATCTGGTCAGTCTCACCGAACGTATCCGCATCAACGGGACACCTATTCCCGAAGCGGAAGTAGCCTCCTTCGTCGAGACCAACAAAGACTTCTTAGACAGCCTTCAGACCTCTTTTTTCGAGACCATGACGGCCATGGGCTTTTGGTATTTCGTTCGCGAGAAAGTAGATGTCGCCGTAGTAGAAGTGGGACTCGGCGGACGACTCGACAGCACCAACGTACTCAACCCCATCCTATCCGTTATCACGAATATCGGCCTTGACCACACGGAGTTTCTGGGAACCACTCTCAAGCAGATAGCACAAGAGAAAGCAGGTATCATCAAACCCGGTGTGCCTTGCGTCATTGGTGAGACACACCCGCAGACCATGAATGTCTTTCTTGACAAAGCACAGGAGTGTGGTATCTTAGGCGAAGGACTGGAGACGACCGACTGCCGTATCTGGTTTGCCGACCAATGCGGATATCTGCGCAAACGCCGAATGAGCGAAGCCGCAGCATGTGAACTCAAGGGCATCTATCAGGAACATAAC
>JAFWAK010000009.1 GCA_017507715.1 Paludibacteraceae bacterium
GTTCAGCGTCAATTGTATCGGAGATTATAACTTGCGCTATTGTACGGTTCGCTCGTCAGTGGCGCCCTATGAGCACATTTTCATCCGTGAGGTGGATGAAGCCCAACTCAAGCAGTACAAAGCCGATTACGACAGCCTTTATACACCATACACCATACACCATACACCAATCATTGCTTTCGGCCAGGATATGCACCGCATGCGCTCTGTGACGGGCTGTCAGGCGGCGCGTTATAATGAGTTCTGGTCGAATATCTTCGACTCTGTCTATACGGCCAAATACCGCGAGATAATAGAGGCTGAGCGCCCCATCGTCTTCTGCTCTTATTCGCCGCGGTTCAAGACCAAACCGACCTATAAGGACAGGCATAGTGCCTTGGAAGAGATGCTACGAAGTGAAGGCTATCGAGAAATCGACCGCTCCAAATACAGATACATGATTTACATTCCCGATGACGAAAAAATTCAATGACATCTTATCCGACTTGAAGGCCGGCACCTACGCACCGATTTATATCCTGTGCGGTGAAGAACCGTATTATGCCGATCGTGTTTATGAGTTTATCGCTGAGAACGCGTTAGACCCGATGGCGCGTGAGTTCGACCAGCAGGTGGTTTATGGCCGTGACCTGCAGGGAGCAGACATCTCTCCGGTCATCAGTGCTGCCCGAGGCTATGCCATGATGGGTGGACGTAAAGTGGTCATCGTCCGCGAAGCACAAGTCGTCAAGAAATGGGATGCGCTTGATGCTTATCTCTCGGCTATCATGGAGCAGACGGTACTCGTTATCTGCTATAACGGTAAACCGGACAAACGGCAAGGCATCTGGAAACGTGTACAGGACCATCCGCAGGTCGTGTGGTTGCAGTCGGATAAGTTGCGGGATTATGAGGTGGAGCGTTGGATCAGCAGTTATATAGCGGATTTCAAGACCCGGCATCCGGAAGTCACTATTGATCCGAAAGTGGCACCGCTCTTGGCGGACCATCTGGGCACGGACCTCTCGGCTATCGTTGGGGCGTTGGAGAAACTGATTGACGGTCGGCCGGAAGGAGTCAACACCATTGACGCCGCGCTTGTGGAGCGCAATATAGGCATTTCCAAGGATTATAATATCATGGAACTGCAGGCGGCGCTGATTCGTGGTGATATTGTGAAAGCCAACCGTATCGCACAGTATTTCGCGTCCTCTAAGGACCATCCGATGATTAAAGAGATGGCACCGCTCTTCTCGTTCTTTTCGAATTTGCTCATGTACCATTATCTGCCCAATAAATCGCAGGCAAATGTGGCAAAAGAGTTAGGAATAAATCCCTATTTCGTCAAGGATTATGAGATGGCTGCCAAACGCTATCCGGCCGGGAAAGCGTTTCTCATTGTCGGCTATCTGCGCGATACAGATGCCCGTCTGAAAGGTATCAATAATCCGTCAGCCAAGGATGCGGACCTCTGGAAAGAACTGATCTATAAGATCATGCATTAATTCGCTAAACGCTAATCGCTAATCGTTATTGAATACGGTCTTTGCCACTCGTTCCATGAGTTGCAATGGCCGTTTCTCGTTACCCATAGTATGCTATCCAAGTCGCTGCGCATGAAGGTGCGCGGCTCTTCGGCCATCTGCGGATCCTCTGTGTTCGAGCCGTTATGCATTCCGAACTCCGGATATACTTCCAAGAAAGCCGTCTCTTCAGCCTTTAACTCTTTTAATACCTTCGGGTAAATCTTATCGAAAAGGGCAGGGTGGGCGGTGTACCAGACAAGCGATGAATCGAACTGAGCCTGCGTGGTTCCGTGTTTCTCCATCACCTGCGCGTAATAGATTGCCTTGGCCTCGCGTTCGTGATTGTGAATTCCCTTCTCGTAAAGCAGTGCATCGGTCTTATGCAGGTCGATGATGATACGCCTCATCTCCCGCGAATGCAAAATGCCCTTCGGCCGACAGCCGGAGAGCAGGATCATTATAGCACAAAGAGCAAAGACTACTATGTTACTCTTCTTTGCCATTGAGTTGCTTAAGATAGAACAGTAAAATGACAGCCACGGCACAGGTGATACAACTGTCCGCGAAGTTAAATACCGGACGGAAGAACAGCACCTCGCCCGCACTATTGCGGATGAGCGGGAAGTAGAACATATCGACCACGCGGCCGAAGAACCAATCGGCATAGCCGAACAGTTTGCCGTAGAAGACGCAATCGATGATGTTTCCTAATGCCCCTGCGATGATCAGGGCGATGGTTACGATAAATCCTGTCGGCGTCTCAGGCTTGCGCAGCAGCGTGTGTATATACCATCCTAGCAGGCCTACCGCCAGCAGACGAAAGAGCGTCAGTGCCAACTTGCTGAACCATTCGATACCGAACGCCATGCCGTTGTTCTCCACGTAGCATAGCCAGAACCAGGAGAACACCTCGCGGCTCTCGCCTAACGCAAAATGCGTCGCTACGTAGAGCTTGATGATCTGGTCAATCACCACTGCCCCGAGCACTATGCCGAGGACTAATAGCGTTCTATTTTTTACACCGTACACCATACACTATACACCAAATGCCGCTTTGACTTTGTCAATGCGGTCAAGTTTCTCCCATGTGAACAACTCTACTTCGCGTTCAAAAGTATTGCCGTCGGCATCGAAGAAGGTTTTGGTTACCACTTCGTTTGTGCGGCCTACATGACCGTATTTGGCGGTCTCTTGATACA
>JAFWAK010000051.1 GCA_017507715.1 Paludibacteraceae bacterium
ACCAGTACGCCTGCCAGAATCTGTTTGTAGCGGATGGTATCTTTCTTCAGACGGTCTGGTACCACGTTGTCAATGTTCTTGATGAAAACGATGTCGGCGTCTTGTTGGTTGAGGTTCTCAATGAGTGCACCATGTCCTCCCGGACGGAATAATAACTTGCCATCTTTGGTGCGGAACGGCGTACCGTCAGGATTAGCGGCAATTGTATCCGTGCTCGGTAACTGCTCGCTGAATGTAACGTCGTATTTCACGCCGTATTTCTCTTCGAACTTCGTCAGGTTCTCTGCGATGTGCTGGCGGAACAGCGGCAGATGGTCATGACTTACTGTGAAATGCAGATAAACGGTCGGTTTCTTGCCTTCGCCTTTGCAATATTGCGCACCTTCTACCAAGTACTCCAATGCCGGCGTACGTGCACCGTCACGATACTTATGGAAGAGCAGCAGACCCTTCGGCAGGTCACCGTAATGCATGTCTTGCAGCAGGTAACGAACAGCCTCTTGACCTTCCTTGCCGGCCAACTGCGGACCGAAAGCAAACTTGTCTTTATTAGCCAAGAACTCTTGAATAAACGGTGTCTCGATACCGTCCTCCAAATACTGGAACAGGTTCTTGAACATACGGCTCGCTGCACCGGAAGCCGGAACGAACTTCAGGATCTTATGACCCTCTTTCAGGTACTTCTGCCATGCAGCGATGTACTCTTCTTGTTCGGCACGTTTCGGAGCCAGAATACCATTCTTTGTCGAAGCGGGACCTACGATGTCTAACTCAGGAAAACCATTACGGAAGCACTCCAACTGAGCCTCTGCCTTTTCCACGGAAATACCTCGAGCTTGCAATTGCTCTAAGTCTTGTGCACTGAAATTACTCATGGTCGTTAAAAATTAAGTTAATATATCGGGTTAATTAGTATGCTCGATGATGTAATATGGTATGCCGAGCGCTTCAATCTCTGCTTCATAGCGCTCCGTCAACTCCATACGTATCGCATCGGAACCGTTACTCCGCGCTTTGTCAGGCACCCACGGCAGGTCAGGGTAGGTAAGCAGGTATACATCCATCGGAAAGCGTTTGATAGCCTCTTCCAACCATTCCGGCACGCGATGGAACGCGTACTCAAACCATACTTTCGTTACAATCAGTTCGGTGTCAAAAAAGACCGGTAATCCGTCACTCGTATCCTGTAACCGCTCCATTTCCTCAATTTGATGCTTTGCAATCTCGCAAAGTTCTTCCCATGTGACCTCTGTCGTGCCTTTCTGCTCTACAAACTCCCGCGCGTACTCTGGAATAAGGATGCCGTTGTATCGCTTCGCCAGGTACTTTGCCAACGTGCTTTTGCCCGTGCTCTCCGCTCCTATGATGCCGACCCGAAACATTACCTCGTCAACATCAATTTGATATTCAGACCTACGTTATCCGCCTTCACCGGGTAACTGCTGCTGATAAGCGGAGTCGTGCCTTGGTGGTCGTAGAAGAGTTGCAGGTTGATCTTTTGACTCAAAACGTAATCCGCACTTATCTTTATCGCCAGCACCTTATTGCCGCTCGAAGCCTGTGTGATACCTTCGTCAATCTTACGGAGCAGCATCTTCACATCTTTATACGATACATCGACTTGTAATTTCAGGTCGTTGCTTACCTTCTTTTGCCCGCCGTCTTTCTTCTTGGTAATGAAGTTGAGGTTCTTAATCGTATAACCGGCCCCGACTACGAACTCGGACGTATGACCTTCGGTCAATTGCACGCTCGTCACATTCAGCGCTAAGTTACGCTGCTTGCGGTACTCGGCTTTGAGGCTGAGACTGTTCTTCATTGTCATGTTCAATCCGATAAGCGGGCTGAAGGCTTCGGTAATCGTCACATTCGATATGTCGTATGCCGAACTCGGTATCGGTTGGTCAGTCGTCACGTCGCGTACGAAACCGATCATCTTGCCGCTCTCGCCTTGCGCAGGTACCCACGTTGAGTAACTTCCGTACGAACTTATCGCGTACTTACAGGTATAAGCGTGCGTGAGCGTTACCGCTTTGAAATGGTCTTTCATCCACGGCAACCTACCTAAACCGTCGTATGTCACTGACCAGTTCGGCAGGATACGTAGAATGCCCAACATGGGGTTGAGGTCCATCTTCATGGCGTCGCGACCTGTGTAAGCGGCTAAGAATGCCGGTACAAGCACATCGGCCGAATTATTCGATACATGACCGTTGTTGGCATTGAATTTCTGTCCGGCGAATACACTTCCTTGTAAGAAGCCCGCGTCCGGATAAACGGCATTGGCGTACTGCTCTTCCACGCGGTCACGTAATGCGCTTCGGTTCGCTAAGAACTGGTCGAATGCGCTGTTGCTGAAGTTCTCCTCTTGCGAGCCGACTTTGCTGAACATCGTTCCTATAGCGCAGGATGTGATATTGAGCGAACCCGTCATGGTCTCCTGCGGCTGGTCGTAGCTGTAGATGATGGATGAAGACTGAGCATGGTAGCGTTTACCGCTCAACTGCACCTTCAGACCCGGCAGCGGCTCGAGGGTCAGTTTGATATCGAAATCACTGGTCATGGCGCGTACGGCAGGTTGTACGACACTCGTGTCGCCGGATAACCATCCGTGTTCCTTGGCGCGCTGAAGCATGTCATTCGGGATGAAACCGAAAGCGAAGTCAAAACCTGGGGCATAGACGCCGTCTACCTTTTTCTGGCCCATGAAGCCCGCCTCCGGACCAAAGCCCGGCAAGGTCATCGAGTTCGTCTCGCGGTAGGTTACGTTCAAGCGACGAAACATCGTTCCCAAGTATGCGAACATGTCGCCTGCCACTTGCTTGGGCGTGCGCTCGTTCGGGTCACGCGTCGTCACGGTCACGGTGGCATTCTCGCAGTCCGCTTTAGGCGTCAGGGTGATCTTCGTATTACCCGCTGCTGCAAAACTGATTGGAACGGTCTTGCCTGTCGAATCGGCCACGGATACGTTCAGGTTCTCGCTGTTGAGCCGGTGGGTGATCTCCACGGCCTTACCTTTTTCCAGTTTCAAGGTCTGCGTGTATGTCTTGGGCTTATAGGTTCGTCTCGGACGAGTTCCCTTCCCGCCGTAGCGTTGCGTCATCTGCTTCCAGTATTTGGACTTGCCGTACCAAGTCTCGAAGTTAATGCCGCCATCGACTTGCCATGTTTGCTGCGAACTGACGGTGTTGCCCAAGTCGGTTTCGACTTTCGGTGACGCCGTACGTGTCCAGTTATAGTTGGCGTTGTACGAACCGTTAGCCGTCAAGGCGTCCAGACCCGGAATACGGTTGAGCGGAACGTTCCAGCTTGCGGTAAATACCTGTTGGTATGTGTACGGCTTACCCCATTTGGCCAGCGAACGCTGTATCGTATCTTTCCATGCCTCGTACTCGTTATGGTTGAACTCTGCGTCGAAATACTGTGCCTTCAGAATCTCCGGCGTGTACGTGCCTTCGTCAATGATGGCATTCATCGCGCTTTGGAAGCTGAACTTCATGTTCTTCGTGAAGTCGTATTTGATATCCACATGACGATCCCACGTGAAGTCTTTACTGTACGTCAGGTCTTCAACGGCCAAACCGCTGTTCGTCAGGTCGCGCATCTTCATGTGGCTGAACGTACGGTGCATGTTCGTGCTGAAGGACCAGCTTTGCGGCAGGTAGTAGAAATTCATCTCTTTGAGGAACTTCACTTTCTGCACTTTCTCTACTTTGGCGAAAGGCTCCCACGGTTTGGGGTTGAAACTGTAGGCGTAGTTGAACGAACCCTTATGGTCGGTCGTTATGTTGCGCTCCATCTCCGGTGAGTGTTCCGACTGCTTGTTATACGATGCCGAGATAGAGAAGTTCGCCGGGTCGTAGAACATATCTTTCTTCTTGGAGTGGATGTTGACCTTGAAGTTACTTACGCTGAACGATGTGGACTCATGTACCGTGTTGGACATCTGTTTGATCGAGTCGCGCTCTTCCTTCGTGTCGTAGGTGTCGAGTGTCTCGCTCAGTTTGACATCCGTATCCAGCGGATCGTAATCAGGACTGGTCGTCTCGTTGCTGTACGATACGTACAGAGGCATCTGTATCTTCGCTTTTTCCGGGAATAGACGACCTGCTTCCAGTGCGGCACTCACGCTCAACTGGTAGAAGTTGTCGAGGTTGCGGTCCAGCACGTTCGATTCTATCGAACCGTATCCGGCTGTCTCTAACCGACCTGCCACGTTCACTTGTGCTATATCGCTGATGGCCAGCGAAGCGTTCGCCATGGCTGCTACACCGCCTTTCTCGTTGAACTGGCTCAGGCGTAACTCGTTCACCCAGATCTCTGCCGTATGGTCTTCTCGGCCGGTGTTGCGTACACCGATCATGATGGTCTCTACGTCCTCTAAGGTCGGGTTTCCGAGCACCGTAATTTTATTCTGCGGCTTGCCGTTCTCGTCGTCATAGATGACGTACGGAATGGTGTTGCTCACACCCTCATTGCCGGCCCGTTTGGCTTTGTTACGCGCTACCTTGGCCGCCGTCAGACTCTTTAACTCGAAGTCGAACATGTTCTCCGTTGGCCATACCTTCGTCCGGTCAAGCTCGTTGTTATTGTTATACTGTCCGGGCTCGGTCAGATGAAGCGGAATTTCGTATTCGTAGTAGTTGTTGCGCAGGTCGGAACCCAGACGAATGAAGCAACTCATGTCGCCGTCCTGTAGTGTCGGGTCGAGGCTCTCCATCTGCTCTGCGTGGACGAACATCTGCAGGCTCTTGTATTGCCGCATGTCGTAGCCCGTGTTCTTGTACATCGCTCGCGCGTCACGCGGACTGAGGTTCATCACACGCAGCACCATCGCCTGCTCGTTCTGTGCGATGAGTTGTGCCTGACCCGGGTCGGTCTGACGACTCACACCCGGCGGAAGAACGTAGTTCACCGGCGTACGCGTGCTGTTCTCCTCGATATTGACGGTCTGTACGTCAATGGAGGCGCTAGTGTTCACCGGTGTTCCGATGGGGTAGAGGTCGCGCGTGTACTGACGCCATTCCCCGCGTACGAGGTCTAGCGTCGCAAAACGCAGATGGGTCTCTTTCTCAAAGCCCGTCAGATACATACGCATGAAACGTATCGACTTCCAGTTGCGTATCGAACCTACTGTTTTCACATCCGCACTGTCACCCTTCAAAGGTATCTTGAATTGATACCAGGTCACCTCTTGTGTCTCGCCGTTGCGGAGCGTCACTTTCGCTACTTTCTTCTCCGTAATATGCTGACGGCCTACCTGCATCATGTCGGGACGCAGGATAACTTTGTATTGGAAGTACTTCTCGTACTCGTTGAGCGTGTTATCGTTATTGATATCTTCGATATCAGGTTGCAGGGTCGAAGCCGTTCCGTAACTCTCCGTCTGGCTCTCCGTGTCTGGTGAGTTGCCTTCCGTACCGTTGTAATGTTTATAGCGTGCCAGAATAGCCACTTGCTGCTCGTCGAAGTCCGTACCGCGGTAGTAATGGAAGTTATCACCGGCTGGGTCATTCAGCGGCGAGAACATATCTTGCTGCCATTTGCTCAGCACGTCTGCATCCACCTTGCCGCGCAGAGCATCTACGTAATCCTTGTATATCGGCCAGTTCTTCTCCTGTGCTGTGCTCAAACCGTTCAGACCCACGTCTTGTTTGGGACGTGAACCCGTCTCGTTGCTGAAGGCCACTACCGTACTCGTCGTACGCGGCGTGTAACCCCATATCGTCGAATCGACGCGTCCGTTGTCTGCATCCGAGATAGGCAGGCCGTGCTCGAAGGCTTTCTTGCCGTCACGCAGAATATCCTCGCTGATGTCACCTAAGTTGATGTACAACTCGCCGTCATATCCTTCGGCATTCGTCAGAGCCGGGTCCATCAGCCAGAATTGGATATACTCGATGTTGGCTTTCTCAAAATCCGTATTGTCCAGACGACGCATCATACCGGCCCAGCGTTGCTTCGGGTTGGTTAACTCACCACGGTTGTTCATCTCCATTGCCGATACGTTGTACGGACCGCGTTCTTGCGGGTAATACGACAGGTTCAGCACCGCTAACTTCGTATCTACGTTCGTCGCCTCTTGGCGGTTCGGGTATATCTCGTCCTGATAGATGATACGCGTACGATGGTCACTCAGCGCCGTTACGTCATTGCGGATATGTTCCGGCGTGTTCGTCTGCGGGTAACCGAAAATAGGATCAACGGTGTACCATGCCATCATCGCACGGTTCTTGTTATAGCTGATCTGGTTGATGTCACGTGACTCGTTGAACGGGTAGGGCGTTGATGCTAAGAACCAATAACTCGGATAATGCACGTCGATATTGGTTGTCGTGTTCTCGAAGTCATCGATATATGCCGTTCCGACACTACCTACATCATTCGTGTGACCCGGTATCAAATGCGCAAACTCCGCGTTGATGGAGAATGTGGACGGCGCCGTGGCGGTGATCCAAGGTATCTTGTCTATCGCGTTTGTCAGCCATTGCATCTCTGTCTTCCAGCTTCCGTTGACACCCCATATCGTGTTGGCCAACGGCTCTGAACCCGTGTTTACTTTGGTGGTCAGCGGTCGCTCGCGTAGGTGCATGATTGTTCCGCCGATGACCAGGTCCTTGTTGAATGCGTACTCGAGGTGGGCTCCGAAAAGGCTCTTGCGCTGCATCGAGAATGTACTCTGGTTCTCCAGCTTCACATCCACGTTCGTACCCGACTCAAGAATACTGGTGTTCAGTATCGTCACCGTTCCCATCGTGTAGTCCACCGTATAATCGACGTTCTCGATGAGCGTTGCACCACCGGCAGTCACCGTCACACTTCCACGCGGTACGTTCATCGCGCCCAAGCGTATCTCGCTGCCGTTCGTGCCTTTGTATTTACCGGTCAGGTGGAATTTGTTCTTCTCGCTCAACTCCTGCGCGATGACAAGCGTCGAGTCGTACAGTTCCTGATAGCAGTATTTGCTCACTAACCGCGGGTCGTTCTCCAAGACGGTTGCCAAGTGACTGCCGAACGGCTCCAAGACAGGGAAGATAATCTTACCGCCGCTCGAATAAACCGTCAGTCCTTCCACGAAATCGAACCGACCGTCAGGACTCGGGTTGTTCTTCGCATCCAAGCGGTCCAGGTCCATCACGCGGATCAACTGCTTGCCTTTGATGGCGCCTTCGTCCAAGTACTGCATGTCGGTGCCGACCGAGTCATTGCGGTACGTCACATACAGCTCGAACTTATCCGACTGGATACTGGTCGCGCCGAGGGCGTAGATATTCTTCATCATAAGGTCCCATGTACCGCGACCTTTCTTGTCCGGCGCGTTGGCGCTCGGCTTCAGCATCTTCAGCGCTAAGGCGTTTGGCGCACGCAGGTCTTCCGAACCGTCGGTGGAGAACTCTCCGACCTGATAGACCTTGCCGTTATACGTGTATTCATAGGCTACGGCGAGCACTTCGTCCTGGTTCAGCGCACTCTTGAGTGAGATATAGCCTAAGGCCGAGTTGAGCGTATACTCGCTGCTCGTCAGCAGACGGGCCGACTCTATCTTCTCGTAGTCCACACCGCCTTCCAAACCGTTGAAATGCTCCAATGCCGAACTGGTCTGCTGGATGTTACGGAAGTCGGTCGTCTTGATTTGTGCGTAGAGGTCGTTGGCGCAGTTCTCCGGCACAGACACATCATTCGCAGCCCAGTTCTCGTTCTGCAGGTGGCGTTTCTGCTCGCCGAGGTCCGCAAAGGCCACTACGTTACGAGCCTGTTCGAAGTTGGCGCGCTTGTTGGTGACCCATACCTCTATCTTCGTGATCTGCACGCCCGATGAGATGTACGGCACGCTGCGCATCGCGTCTTCGTATTTGTCGCGGAAAAAATGGCTGAGGAAGAAATGGCGGTTCTCGTCGTAACTGTCGCCCGAGATGTCGAACTTCGTCATCTGCGCACCGCCCTTGCTGCTTACCGTCTGCGCCTCGCTGTTCTGCTGGCTCACGAGCGCTTGGATGGTGAACTTGCCGAACTTCAGGTTGGTCTTGATACCGAATAAGGCCTGACTACCGCGGATGAGCGAACTCGGCAGGTCCATGGTTACGTTACCGGCCTCGATCGACTGGATGATGTCATCCTCCTCGCCTTTGTAGTTCAACTTCAGGTTCTGTTGGTCAAAGCTGAATGACGCCTCGGTGTTGTAACTGAGGTTGAAATTGAGTTTCGAACCTACTTTACCTTGAATGCTGGCTTGTATCTTCTCGTCGAAGTCGAAGATGTTATTGTTGCGCGCGCGTACAGTAAGAGACGGGTTTTCGATATATTGGTGCTTGAAGCCGAATAGCAACTCCGCGCTTCCTTGCATCTTCAGTTGTACACCACCCGGACCGAACACTTTATCTGCCGGACCGATGTTGAACTTCATGTCGGTGATGTCAAATTTCTTCTCGTTGTTATGCTCCACCTCACCTATCTTCTGCTGCCAGTAGCTATGCATGATCTGCCGCTCCGCAAAGTGGTTGTATTCCTCTTGCGTGAGCATGTATGGCGTGGTGATGTCTGTATCGCCTATCTTCGTGCGGATGATATAGGTGCCCGTCTCCGGCTGATATTCAACGCTCGTTGTGATGTTCGCCGGGTCGCGCAGGTCTAACGAACTGCTCGGCTGTGTCAGCTCGCCGTAGTTCTGAATGCCCAACTGCTTCACGTTCGTCGGTGCCCAGATAGCACTGTCCGTCTCTGTCACTATATCCGCCGCCTCTTCCGGAGTAGTAGTCGTGGAACGCTCTCCCTTCCCTTCAGGGGAGGGTCGGGATGAGGCTTTTTCCTCTGCCGCCTTAGCGGCCTTCTCCGCCTCCTTGCGTGCTTTCTCTTCCGCTACGAGTTCTTTCAGCGTTTTGGGCTTGCTCGTCTGAGCCACCGATATCATCGGCAGCCATAACATCCACAGCAGTAATATGTATCCGTATCGCTTAAGCAAAAATTTTATTTATGTTTTAACTCTCCACTCTCCACTCTCCACTCTCTTAGCGAGTATGTACTCCGGCAAAAACGTTCTTTTGCGGATGGGGAACGCAAAAGCACGAATGCGGGGCCGCATATTTTTTGCGGAGTATATACGAGCACTACAGCATCTTGAGCGCTTCTCGAATCACGGCCTCAACCTTCATCGTCGGGTCTTTCTTGAAGATCTTGTCGACGGCCTTGCCGCTTGCATTGGCCGCGAAACCTAACATCGTCAACGCACTTATCGCCTCGGCTCTTACGCCATCATTCCCTAAATCACTCATTCCCTCATCATTAAAGAGCTCCGTCGGGTCACCGCCCATGTCGAGCTTCAGCGCTTTGTCTTTAAGGTCCACGATGATACGTTGTGCAGTCTTGGTGCCCAGACCTTTCACTTTGGCCATAGCCTTGGTGTTACCGGTGGCTATCAGCATACGCAACTCTTCGGCACTGAAAGCCGACATGATCATACGTGCTGTTGCAGCACCTACGCCGCTTACTGTCATCAGCAGTTCGAATAACTGCCGTTCTTTACGCTCCACGAACCCGTATAACTCATGCGCATCCTCGCGTATCACTTCGGTGATAAAGAGCTTAACGTCTGTAGGCGTTTTAACGCCGTCCTGTAGCGGAGCGTCCTCTAAACTCTTGCCTACCAACGCACTGTAGGTGGGCAATGTAATCGCGATGGCATAGCCTACGCCAGCAGCTTCTACTACTGCCTCTGTCGGGTTCAAATCCGTCAATATTCCTTTAATATATTCAATCATAATTCTCCTTTTTTTCTTCTTCTTTTTCTCCTTTTACTCGCATATTGTGCGCCCACATACGCACACAATACACCAATTTAGCGTGCAAAGGTACGAAAACTTTTTTATATACGCAAGCGCGCGTGCATTTTCTGGTAAAAATGAGGTGTTTTTCGTGAAATTTATACTTTCTTTTTGGCGCTTTCACGCTTTTTGCGTATCTTTGCACGCTAAATTAGGTGTACTATGCAACGAACGGAAATTGCAACGATGGGTGAGTTCGGTCTAATCAAACATCTCACCAAAGATATCAAACACGTGCAACCCAGCACCAAAAAAGGCGTGGGCGATGACTGCGCCGTCATGGATTTTGGTTCCAAGAAAGTCCTCATGACTACCGATATGCTGCTAGAAGGTATCCATTTCAACCTCGAATATGTGCCTCTCAAGCACCTCGGCTACAAGGCCGCCGTGGTCAACTTCTCGGATATATATGCGATGAACGGCACGCCGACGCAGATCACCGTCTCCCTCGGTATCAGCAAGCGTTTCTCGGTCGAAGATATAGAAGCCCTCTTCTCGGGCATCCGTCTGGCGTGTGAGCGCTACAACGTGGATCTCGTAGGCGGTGACACCTGTGCTTCCATGACCGGTCTGACGATCTCCATTACCTGTCTCGGCACGGCGGCTGCCAAGGATATCGTCTATCGCAACGGCGCCAAGCTGAACGACCTCATCTGCGTGAGCGGTAATCTCGGCACGGCCTACATGGGTTTGCAACTGCTCGAGCGCGAGCGTATTGCAAATGCGAAGCAGCCGGACTTTGCAGGAAAGGAATATCTGTTGGAGCGCCAACTCAAACCGGAAGCACGGCGTGATATCTTGGAGGCCCTGCGCAAAGCCGGCGTCAAGCCGACGGCGATGATGGATGTGAGTGACGGACTGTCTTCGGAACTGCTGCATATATGCACGCAGTCGGGCGTCGGATGCTGTATCTACGAGGACAAGCTGCCTATCGACTTCCAGGCCGCGGCGTTGGCGGAGGAGATGAACCTCAATATCGTCACATGCGCACTCAACGGCGGCGAAGACTACGAACTGCTCTTCACCTGTTCCCTCGACGACTACGAGAAACTGATTCCTGTGGATGACCTCTACATCATCGGACATATTACCAAACCAGAATACGGCTGTAATCTCATCGGCCGTAACGGCGAAGAATTAACCCTCAAAGCACAAGGTTGGAATGCATTTCAGGAATAGTGTATAGTGTATGATGTATAGTGTATGAAGAATATAGTTTTCATCTTAGCCGGAGGAACCGGCAGCCGAGTAGGGGGCGACACGCCCAAACAGCTCTTGCCCTTATCCGACGGACGGACAGTACTTGAGCACGCCGTGGATGCGTTTGAGCAGGCGCTGTCGATTCATGAGATAGTCATCGTCATGCACCCTGACCGTATTCCGGACGCGCAGGCCCTTGTAGCCCATAACAAATGGAGCAAGGTGACGCGTATCATCTCCGGTGGCAGCGAGCGTTGGGAGAGTTCGTGGAATGCCATCTCCTTACATCTCAAGGACGACAAGAAAGACCCGGACACCTTCTATTGGTTCCACGACGCCGCGCGTCCGTTCGTATCGCAAGAGATCATTCATAACGTGGCGGAGGCGCTCAAGAGCCATCTGGCAGTAACCGTTGCCGTGCCCGTGACAGACACGCTGTATAAAGTGAAAGGTGAAAGGCTAAAGGTGAAAGTGGACAGTATTCCTTCGCGCAAGCAGTTCATGCGTGCGCAGACGCCGCAGGCCTTCCATTATCTGGTTATCGGACCGGCGTACATGCGTGCGATACAACAAGGACAGATCGAAGCCACGGACGATGTGGGTGTTCTGATGAAGTATAACCCGGAAGTGGAAGTATATATCGTCGAAGGCGACGAGGCCAATAAGAAAATAACGTACAAAGGGGACTTGGGATGAAGGTAATAATTTTAGGAACAGCGCATCCGTACCGCGGTGGGTTAGCGACGTTCAATGAACGACTCGCACGCCAGTTTGTGTCCGAAGGACACGAGGTCGAACTATGGACCTTTACCCTTCAGTATCCCTCTTTCCTTTTCCCCGGTAAGACCCAGTACACTTCCGAACCCGCACCGACGGACTTGCTGATTCGTCGTGAACTGAACTCCTGCAATCCGTTCAACTGGTGTCGTGTCGGTCGTGCCATTCGCAAGGCTACTCCGGACTTGCTCATCTGCTGCTATTGGATGTCATTCTTTGCTCCATCCTACGGACTCATCTCACGCATGGCGCGCAAGAACGGCAAGACCCGCTGCGTGGCGCTTGTGCATAATATGATTCCGCACGAGCCGAATATCCTCGATAAACTCTTCGCGCCTTATTTCGTCAAGTCCCAAGACGCCTTCGTGGCTCTCTCGGAAAGTGTGCTCAAAGACATCGAGAAAATTGAGAACAAAATCATAAATCATAAATCATCAATCATAAATAGACCGAAAGTCTCCTCTCCTCATCCTATTTACGATCATTACGGCGAGCGGATGGCAAAGGCTGCGGCTTGCAAGGCGCTCAACCTGCCGGGCGACAAGCAGTACATGCTCTTCTTCGGACTCGTCCGGGCGTACAAAGGTCTCGACCTGCTGTTAGATGCCTTTGGCATGGTGAAGGACCAATTGCCGGATTTGCAACTGATCATCGCCGGTGAGTTCTACGAACACGAAGACAAATACCGTGCGCAGATAGCGTCACTCGGCATGACGGACCGCGTCATTATTCGCAATGAGTTCATCCCCGACGATGACCTGCGTAAGTATTTCGGAGCGGCAGACCTTATCGTACAGCCCTACAAGACTGCTACGCAGTCCGGTGTGACGCAGGTCGCTTTCCATTTCGAGAAGCCGATGCTGGTAACCAATGTAGGCGGTTTGGGTGAGATCGTTCACGACCATCAGATGGGCTATGCCTGTGAACAGAAACCGGAGGCTATTGCAGCAGATCTGCTCGATTACTACCAGAATAACAGACAGAAGGCCTATACGACCTATCTGAAAAAAGAGAAAACCAAATACGCATGGTCAAACATGACCGAGGCGTATATAAATATACTATCGCAATGTTAGAATCCGAAATTATCAAACGCGCCACAGAGTGTTTGCAATGTGAGGCAGCCGCTATCAAGGCGCTTATCCCGCGTTTGGATGACTCGTTCCTTCGTGCCGTGCAACTCATTCGTGACTGCAAAGGCAAAATCGTGGTAACCGGTGTAGGCAAGTCCGGCCATATAGGCTCCAAGATTGCCGCAACGCTGGCTTCGACCGGTACACCTGCTTTCTTCCTCAACCCGCTGGATGCCTATCACGGCGATCTGGGAATGCTCTCCGAGGACGATTTGGTTCTCGCCATCTCCTATTCCGGCGCCACGGAAGAACTGCTGCGTTTCCTGCCGCTTATTCAAGCCAAGCATATTACCATCATAGGAATGTCCGGTAACCCGTCTTCGCTTCTCGCGCAACACGCTCAAGTTCATCTGGATATCTCTGTAGAACGTGAGGCAGACCCGTTGAACCTCGTGCCGACATCTTCTACGACGGTAACGCTGGCATTGGGTGACGCACTGGCTTGCGCACTCATCGAAGCTGCGCATTTCCAGCCTTCGGACTTCGCGATGCTCCACCCGGGTGGTGACCTGGGGCGCAAACTGTTGGCGAAAGTGGAAGATGTCATGTTCACGGATAACTTGCCGTTAGTGGCTCCTTCTACGACCATGGCTGAAGCCATTGAGATTGTGACGAACGGTAAGTTAGGCGTAGGTGTGGTGGTGGATAACGAGCAACTCGTCGGCATCATTACGGACGGAGATATCCGTCGTGCGATGCAACGACTCGGACAGGCCTTCTTCACAACGCCTGTATCTGACATTATGTCCCGCAACCCCAAGACGATTTGCAAGAATGCCAAGATCGTGGAAGCCGGCGAGACGATGAATCATTATTCGATTCACTCCCTCGTG
>JAFWAK010000052.1 GCA_017507715.1 Paludibacteraceae bacterium
ATGCCGGTTCTACCAACGGTGACGCTTATGTGGCGGAAGGAGCGTCGCATACCGCTATTGCTACCCCCAACAGCGGCTATCATTTCCTTCGTTGGTCCAACGGCGTGACCGACAATCCTTATACCTTCGTCGTGACGCAAGACACCATTCTGTATGCGCTCTTTGAGGCAGATGAGGTAATCAATTACTACGATATCACTGTCGTTTCGGAGGACGAGACGATGGGTACGGTCTCCGGTGGCGGCACGCATATAGAAGAAGGTCAAACCGTAACGATCACCGCTACGCCGAACGAAGGCTATCAGTTCCTCTATTGGACCACCGCGGACGGACAGGTACAAGGCGCTATCTCGCAATGGACAGCAACCAAAGACGAAACGCTCATAGCCCATTTCCGTGTAGCACCGCCCGCTGACGCAATCTCACTTTGGGTTTGCGGTACGCAGGTAACCGGCTCGAACTCCGCCGATATCCTCGGTGATGGCGTCTGGTGCTACGACCATGCTACCCGTACGCTTTCTACGATGAAGATGGCGACGTACAATATTGAGAACCACGGTTTCATTGAGGATTGGGTTACCGATGCGGGCTCGCTGACTGTCGTCTTCAACCATCTGATTGATGCTACCTGTACGACGACGGACAACGTAATCCGCACGGCTATCGTCAGCACGAAAGGAATGACCTTCACCGGTTCGGCGTACAACGGACCGTCGGTTACTGCGAAAAACATGTACGTGGCTAATTTCAGCGATGACTTTACGGTCACCGGACATATCACGGCATGGCTCTATCTGCAGAACACTTCGGATTTCGGTAGAAATAATTTTAATAAAGCTATTCTGCTTGCAGGCAAAACGCCTTCGCTGGTAGTGAACGGTGCGAACCTCGAGGTGCTTTCCGGTGTCGGAGAATCAACGGGCTACAAAGTATCCAACAAGACCGACCAGGCCGCCAACCTCAGTCTGATTAACGCCGTAGTGGACGGCGGATCGATTAGCGCCAAGTCGCTCTATATATCCGATAACTCGCCCAAATACGAGATCAACTACCTCACGCCGTCGATTGAGAGCCTCTGCGCCGTAGGCGGTTTCAACAGCTATTTCGAAGGTACGTACGTCACCCTCCGCGCTTATCCGGCTGCGGGATATAAGTTTGTCAGTTGGTCTGACGGCAACACCGATAACCCGCGTCTGATCATCATGCCGGCATATAATCTCTACCTCGACCCGATCGTAGAGGTGGATGAGTCAATCGTTCCGAAGGGCGCGATCATTAACGCCAACGTTACCGAAGGGCAAGGTACTATTACGAACTTTACATCCGGATGGTATGCCGAAGGTACCGAACTGACCATTACCGCTGTGGCAGCGGAAGGTTATACCTTCGTTCAGTGGTCCGACGGCGAAACGGCGAACCCGTACCTCTTGACCGTGGAGAACGGAAAGAATATCTCCATCACCGCCGTCTTCAAGGCTGTTGCTGAAGGTTTCGAAAATCTTCGCGTAGAGGATAACCAAACGCAGAAGGTGATACTCAACGGTACCCTCTATATTATCCGCGAAGGCAGAATTTATAACGCACAAGGCGCTAAAATGCAGTAATATTTGCGAGTATCGCAAAAAAATACTATCTTTGCACCAGATTTGAAAAAGATTATAGTCATAGTATTCGCTTTCTTCTCCGTTGTGGCCACCTCGGCCATGACGCGAGAGGAAGCGTTTGCTATGGTGGATAGCGCTTATGCGCTTGCCATGGCAGGGGAAATGCAGCAAGCCATCGCGGTCAATAACGATGGCCTGTCTGCCATGCCCGAGGACTCAATGGATATACGATGCGAGTTCTACTCCTGTCTCCTCTACTGCTATCATCGCCTGGGCGATTATCAGCAGGCGCTGTATTATGGAGAGTTATGCCTGACTTTTGACGAACAGCAAGGCGATCCGGCGAATATATCCGCCTCTTTGGGCAACCTCGCCGGCATTTACTCGTCCGCCGGACAACAGGACATCGCTATCGCTTATCTCGAGCGCGCCATCTCTATTGAGGAGTCTCTTCTGGCATCCGACACCACCCATTCCCCAAAGTCTCTCGCCATCCGTAAGGCGATGTTAGGAGAAGTGCTGTTGGCCAAGAAGTCCGATCTGGACCGCGCTCTGCAGTTGACCGAAGATGCGCTCGCTATTGACCGTTCGCTCGGACGCAGACTGCAGGAAGGAATGCGGCTCGCGCAGTTGGGCCATATTTATGACGCTTTAGGCGACGCGCGCAAGGCAAAAGAGTTCACTTCGCAAGCGCTCACTATCGCTCGTGAAACGGGCAATAAGATGACCGAAGTACTCAGTCTCTTGCAGTTGGAGCAATACGAAGAGGCGGCAGAACTGGCACAACAACTCGGCTTCAAGAAGCAGGAATATGAAGCCTGCGACCAACTCTACGCCCGCGCCAAGAACGCCGGTAGGTTCGAACAGGCCCTGGCTTGGCTCGAAAGAGCACGTATGCTCCACGAACAACTGAAGAACGAAGAGAGCCAGCGGCAGTTAACCATCGCGCAGGTCCAATACGACACCTATCGCAAGGAACAGCAGTTGGCGGACCAACAGCAGGAGATTCAGCAGAAGCAAGCGCGTCTGAAAGCGCTGCTTTTCTTCTCCATCCTTGCTCTGCTCGTCATCGCCTTACTCGTCGGCCTGGTCGTTCTGCTCCGTCATCGCAACACGCTCATCGCCCAACAGGCTGCCGATAAGAAACGTCAGTACGGCATCCTCAGTCATGACCTGCGCAATCCCGTCATGGCGCAGCAACAACTG
>JAFWAK010000053.1 GCA_017507715.1 Paludibacteraceae bacterium
ATGTCGGGCGAGACGCCTTGCATCGACTGGAGTCTTATTGAGCAGAAGCCAGGTGACGCTACGCGTAACGCCAGTGGTAAAGTGCTTGGTTTCCTCGCAGAGAACGTAGGTAACATGATTGTCAGCTCGGCCGACCTGTCGAACTCCGACAAGACCGACGGCTTCCTCAAGAAGACACACGCCTTCACAAAGGGCGACTTCAGCGGTCAGTTCCTGCAGGCAGGTGTGAGCGAGCTCACGATGGCATGCGTGATGATCGGTATGGCGCTTCACGGCGGTGTTATCCCCGCTTGCGGTACGTTCTTCGTATTCAGCGACTATATGAAACCGGCAGTCCGCATGGCAGCCCTCATGGAACTGCCGGTGAAGTTCATCTGGAGCCATGACGCCTTCCGTGTAGGAGAAGACGGCCCGACACACGAGCCGGTAGAGCAAGAGGCACAGATCCGTATGATGGAGAAACTGCATAACCATCACGGCCAGCCGTCGATGCTCGTACTCCGTCCAGCAGACGCTGAGGAGACGACCCTCGCTTGGCGTGCCGCTATCGAGAATACCGCTACGCCGACAGCCCTCATCCTCAGCCGTCAGGATATAGCACCGGTGCCTAACGTGAACCTCGAAGGTTTCCGCAAAGGTGCGTATATCGTTTCCAAAGACGAGAACCCGCAGATCGTGCTGCTCGCTTCCGGTTCAGAGGTATCGACGCTGTTGGCCGGTGCCGAACTGCTTCGTGCAGAAGGTATCCGTTTGCAGATCGTCAGCGTGCCGTCCGAAGGACGCTTCCGTCAGCAGGATAAGAAATATCAGGACGAAGTACTGCCGAAGGGTATCAAGCGTTTCGGTATGACCGCCGGTCTGCCTTGCACGTTAGAGAGCCTCGTCGGCGAGAACGGCGCCATCTGGGGTCTTGAGAGCTTCGGTTTCTCCGCTCCGTACAAAGTGCTGGACGAGAAACTCGGCTTCACCGCACAGAACGTTTACGAGCAGGTAAAGAAACTGCTGTAATAGAGGCAGGAGTTGGCGCGTATTTGCGCCAACTCAAAGCCAAATTATAAGGAACAAGTATGATACAATTAGTTTCCTTCCGTTCTGGTCTTAATCGCCGGAAACGTATTGAATATACAATTGATATCTTGAATTATGCTACGGAACCGTTTGTCCTTTTCTGCGGTCATACAATCTTTGAGAAAGAAGATATAATTGAACTCAAAAAACGTTTAACCAATCGGAAGGTTGCTGCTTTGGTGGAAGTGCGTCATGTCATAAGCAGCGGTTTTATAGATAATTCAAATTGTTTGTATCTGGTACAAGGAGGGAATGTAATTAATCTGTTCACCAACCAGCATTTTGCAAGTTCTGATGAGATACAAAACGACGAAGATTTAGCAGAGCGTTTCATGTTGGAATTAGAGCAACGCAGGAGGTTTGAAATAGACGGTATCCGCTATCTGGTATTACAATGCGGAGAAATCAATATTCTGTCTAACATTCAATCAGAAGCCAACAAAGTTGTCTTTCGTTTCCCGAACAGACCTGATCTGGCAGCGCGTTTTGAGAATTTATTGGCGGAATCAGATGTCATTCTGAACCCCATTCACACCCCAATGGGAAATCAGGGCAAGATGCACAAGCGACGTGAGTACTTGAGCGCTCAAAACCGTTATTATTTCTCATGTTGCAACACTAAGCCGGCAGACAGGAAGAACAATATTCCGGAAGGTTCATTACTAAACAAACTCCAGTATGCTTATCATAACGGCGAGCCAATGATACCTACTGATGTCGAAATAACTGATGATTTTCTGATACAATCTTTTTAAGAATAAAAGCAAGTGGCAGAAATGTCACTTGCTTTTTGTAATGGCGATGGATAGTTAGAACTATAGTTGTTGGCGATAGGCAGCAATGACGAAGCCGCGAAGGGTTTTGTAGTGTTTTGCACGGCGGTTGGTGAAAGAAGCATGCCATTTTTGGAACCATTCTTCATGCTTAACCGGATCACGAAGATCGGCGTCTGCTTTAGCGGACGCCTCTTTGATTAATTGGAAGGCGTGGCGTTGTGCTTCCGTTATAGACTCAGGATCCCGATGCTCGGGGCAATGGGAGATGATTTCTTCGCCGAAACGGTTAGTGAGATAGAAACGATGACCGTTAGGCGGCAACATACCTGTATAGTTTTTGAACTTTTTGTTTAATGTAGCTTTTGCCATCTTGGTTGTTATTTAAGTAGGTATTGTCTCGCTTCCGAGTAGGACATAAGTACGATCCGATTCTCTCTCGATTGTGTGTCGTTAGTCTGATTTGGCTATATATCCTGGTGGAAGAGCCGTAAAAATCGGTTGCCCGGAAAGTGAGTGCAAAGATAATATATTTTTTGCGAATTTCCAAATTCTGAAGACTAAAAAATCGTATATTTTGTATAAATCTATACAAATCCTTGCACATGTCGAAAAAAATTGTAACTTCGGCACGCCCCTTCCCCTTCGGGGTGGGTTCCCTCCGAATTTACGTTCGCACTTTGGTGCAAACTACAAGCTTTTACACTAAAAATCACGCTTGTGCAAGCACAGAGTAAATTTTTATTGATAAAATCTTGCAAATTTAAAAAATTTGTAGTAATTTTGCACGCAAAATTGTGTGACTATGGAATACAACTTTAGTGAAATAGAGCAAAAGTGGCAAAAGGCGTGGGAAGACGCGGAGGCTTACAAGGTATCTAACGAAAGCGACAAACCGCATTTCTACGTGCTTGACATGTTCCCCTACCCTTCGGGTGCCGGTCTTCACGTCGGTCACCCGTTAGGCTACATTGCGAGTGATATCTACAGCCGTTACAAACGTCTCAAAGGCTTTAACGTGCTTCACCCGATGGGCTTTGACAGTTACGGTCTGCCGGCTGAACAGTACGCCATCCAAACCGGCCAACACCCGGAGAAGACGACCTTCGAGAACATCGACCGTTATATCTCGCAGCTGCGCAAGATCGGTTTCTGTTATGACTGGAACCGCGAGGTGCGTACCTGCGATCCGAAATACTACCACTGGACCCAGTGGGCGTTCGTGCAAATGTTCAACAGTTATTTCGACCCCAAGACGCAGAAAGCACAGCCTATCAGCAAACTGATTGCCGAGTTCGAAGCCAATGACCCCAAGTGGGCGACGATGAGCGAGAAAGAGCAACAGGAACGTCTGATGAACTACCGCATCGCGTACTTGGCGGACACGAAAGTTAACTGGTGTCCGCAACTGGGTACGGTGCTGGCGAACGACGAGGTGTCAGAAGGTCTGTCCGTTCGCGGCGGTTATCCGGTTGAGCAACGCGTCATGCGCCAATGGTGCTTGCGCGTGAGCGCGTATGCCGGTCGTCTGTTGGAAGGATTAGACCGCATCGACTGGACCGACTCTCTCAAAGAGACACAGCGTAACTGGATCGGTCGTTCGGAAGGCGCCGAGATGCAGTTCGCCATCAAAGGTCAGGACGAGCCGTTCACGATCTTTACCACCCGCGCCGACACGATTTACGGCGTGACCTTCATGGTTCTCGCGCCTGAGAGCGAGTACGTGGCACGCGTTGTGACGGCAGAGCAGCAAGCGGAAGTGGATGAATACCTCAAGCGCTGCAAGAACCGCACGGAGCGCGAGCGCATAGCAGACAGACGCGTGACGGGTGTGTTCACAGGCTCGTACGCTATCAACCCGCTCACACAAGGCGAGATACCTATTTATATCTCCGACTACGTACTCGCAGGTTACGGCACAGGCGCCATCATGGCCGTGCCAGCACACGACAGCCGCGACTACGCTTTCGCCAAGCACTTCAACTTGCCGATTATCCCGCTCATCGAAGGCGCGGATGTAAGCGAGGAGTCGTTTGACGCGAAGGAAGGTAAGATGATCAACTCCGGTTTCCTCAACGGCATGGAGGTCAAAGAAGCCATCCAGTCCATGAAGGAATATATCACCAACACCGGCATCGGCCGCGTTAAGGTTAACTACCGTCTGCGCGACGCTATCTTCTCTCGTCAGCGTTATTGGGGCGAACCGTTCCCGATCTACTACAAGGACGGCATGCCGTACACCGTAGACGAGAAAGATCTGCCGATTACCTTACCGGAGGTTAGCGACTTCAAACCGACGTCAGACGGTCGTCCGCCGTTGGGAAATGCCAAGGACTGGACATACAAAGGCTATCCGCTCGAGTTATGCACGATGCCGGGCTTTGCCGGTTCGTCGGCATATTACCTCCGTTACATGGATCCGCATAACGACCAGGCACTCGTCGGCAAGCAGGCCAACGAATACTGGCGTCAGGTAGATCTGTATCTCGGCGGTTCGGAGCACGCGACGGGTCACCTCATCTACAGCCGTTTCTGGAACAAGTTCCTCTATGACCTTGGCTATGTATGCGAAGACGAACCGTTCAAGAAACTCATTAACCAGGGCATGATCCAGGGCCGTTCGAACTTCGTTTACCGTTATGTAGGCGAAGGCGCGACCGGCAACCTCTATATCAGTTACAACCTCATCGAGAACCCCGAATACAAGGACAAAGTGCAACCGATCCACGTGAATGTGAATCTGGTTAACAACGATGTGCTGGACATCCACGCATTCCGTAACTGGATGCCGGAGTTCAAGAACGCCGAGTTCGTCTTTGCGGATGGCACCTCGATAGAGGACAACCCGTATCTCGCAGGCCCGAAGCAGTATATATGCGGCTGGGCGGTAGAGAAGATGAGTAAGTCGATGTTCAACGTGGTCAATCCCGATGACGTCATCGCCAAGTTCGGCGCCGATACCTTACGCCTTTATGAGATGTTCCTCGGCCCGCTGGAGATGAGCAAGCCATGGGACACCAACGGTATCTACGGCGTGCATCGTTTCCTCAAGCGTCTGTGGAACATGTACGAGACTATCGAGGACGCTGAGCCGACGAAAGAGGAGTTGCGCAGCCTGCACAAGCTGATTAAGAAGATCACGTGGGATATCGAGAACTTCTCGTTCCACACCTCTATCCCAGCCTTCATGATCGCGCAGAACGAGCTCTCCGCGCTCAAATGCAACAAGCGTGCGATCCTCGAACCGATCGCAATCCTGCTCGCTCCGTACGCTCCGCATATTGCGGAAGAAATGTGGCATAAGTGCCAAGCTAGCAGCAATCAGCCGTCAGCCGTCAGCCAGTTTGTAGTGAATGCCGAATGGCCGGAGTGCAATGAGGCGTACCTCGTGGAAGACACCCAGAAATATCCGGTGCAGTTCAACGGCAAAGTGCGTTTCACCTTCGAGTGCCCGAAAGACACGCCGAAAGAGGAAGTGGAGAAACTCGTCCTCGCGCACGAAGACACAGCGAAGTACCTCGCCGGTAACACGCCTAAAAAAGTCATCGTCGTCCCCGGCCGAATCGTCAACATTGTGATGTAACGAATTTCTGTGTGAATGAGTGATTTACTCTGCCAGGTTGACGGCATAATACCGTACTCTGCCTTGCGGTGTACATCCCGTGATAAATAGCACGCGGTCACGCTCGGAGGCGGAGTTGGCACGACGGACGATGTCGTCAAGGTCTTCCTCGGTGCGCACGGAGCGGTTGTTGACCTTGAGGATGATGAAGTCCGCAGGCACACCTGCACTCTTCAGTTTGCCCGCTTTGAGCGACTTGATCTGCAAGCCGTAGTTGATACCCAGGCGCTCTTTCTGTGCATCGGTCAGTTCGGAGAACGTGGCACCCAAGACCGACGCTTTGTCCTCCGCGGAGATGACGCCTGTTCCGCCATCGCGGTTGGTGAGCGTTGCTTGAACGGTCATGGTCTTGCCGTCACGAAGCAGCGTCACACTCACTACATCACCCGGACGGTGACGACCTATATGTTCCTGCAGGTCGGTGCCGGTCTTGACAGCCGCATCGTCAACACGCGTGATCACATCGCCGCTCTTGATGCCTGCTTTCTCTGCCGCACCGTCCGGCACTACGCGTTCCACGTATGCCCCTTGGAGGGTCGTCAGTTTTTTCTCTTTCTTCAGTTCGGAAGTGATCTCACGCATCTGCACACCGAGTATGGCACGCTGTACGACACCGTACTGGCGGATGTCGCTCACCACTTTCTGCACGATACTCGTCGGCACGGCAAAACTATAGCCCGAATACGAACCGGTCTGCGAAGCGATGGCGGTGTTGATACCCACCAACTCGCCGCGCGTGTTGACCAACGCACCGCCGGAGTTGCCGGGGTTGACGGCTGCATCGGTCTGGATGAACGACTCGATCTTCATCTCCGCGTTGAGGATATTGATGTTACGCGCCTTGGCGGACACGATACCCGCCGTGACGGTCGAAGTGAGGTTGAACGGATTGCCGACTGCCAGCACCCATTCGCCGACACGCAGGTCATCGGAGTTGCCCATCAGGATAACAGGCAGCCCTGTCTCTTCGATTTTCAGGAGCGCAATATCCGTGTTCGGGTCAGTGCCGACCAGCGTAGCCGTGTACTCGCGTTTGTCGTTGAGCACGACCTGAATCTGGTCCGCACGGTCGATGACGTGGTTGTTGGTGACAATATAACCGTCCTCGGAGATGATGACACCCGAACCGGATGCCTGTTGTGCCGGCATCTCGCGTTGCTGCCCCGGACGGCCGAAGAAGAACTCAAAGAGATCCATCTGCTGCGAGGAGACCTGGTTGCGGTAAGTCGTCTTGACGTGTACCACGGCATTGACGGATAGTTCCGCCGCATTGGTAAAATCCGTCTCCCCTGCCTGCGGCAACGAAGCAAAACGGCTGTAGGCGACAGGGATTCCGGTGGAATCATTTGTGATTTGTGATTTGTAATTGGTGATTTGAAATTGTGGATTGCTGTATTTCAAGACAGCGAGTGTTGTTGCGGCGCTGACGGCTGCAACGAGCAGCACGACGCCTAAAAATCTGAATATCTTTTTCATAGTTCCGAATAATTTTAGTTGCACATGGATAGTTGCAAAATCCGTGCCAAAGAAAAAAAGCACTTTCGGAATACTTTTTTGCGCAGTTGCTTGCATATTCAAAAAAAAAGTAGTAATTTTGCATGCAAAATTGTAACGCGCTATTTGAAAGAATGAAAAAGGGAAACAAAAAAGAGAGTCGAAACTCTCTTCTTGTGAACCAGCTGGGGCTCGAACCCAGGACCCCATCCTTAAAAGGGATGTGCTCTACCTGCTGAGCTACTGATTCCCGGCTTTTTCTCAAAAGCGGGTGCAAAGGTACTGCTTTTTTTTGATATGACCAAATATTTTTTGATTTTTTTTAAAAAATAATACATTTTTAGGTGTAAAAGC
>JAFWAK010000054.1 GCA_017507715.1 Paludibacteraceae bacterium
AGTCCATGTTCGTATATTTGAAGGTCTCGCCCTGACATACATGCTGCTCATGCGTCTGACCGGCATCGCTCACCCACTGCAGACGCAAGGTGTTACGCACACTGTCGCAACCGCCCTGTGGGCAGTTCTCGCAGTTGACATATTGCACGTAGTCTTTGAAGGTATAGACGGAGTCCCTAGTCATCGTATCAGCGCTGAAGGTATGGATCAGTCGGTTGCTGCCTTTCTCTCGCCACTCGAATATTCCGCCGCTTGACATGCAGTGGTTCTCTGTGTCGTTGTTCCTGATGAGCTTCTTTACATTCAGATGCAACTCCATCACACTGTCGCATCCGTTGAAGTTCGGACAGTGCGGACGAAACTCGTCATAATCCGCACCGCGCATACAATCTCTCGCGCGAAGCGTATCATATAGCACATTCTCGCCTTTAGGCCATGTGTTGCTCGTCTTGTATTTCTTGAAGAACTCACCGAAATCGAGGAACTTGGTCTCTTCTTCACATACTACGGTGTCCTTGCGCTTGTAGTGCGGATTGCAGACGAATAGTTTGAGGGTACTCAATGAGTCGCAACCGCCGCTCGAAGTATAATGGCGCGTGAAGGCATACGAACCTAAACCTACGTTGTATTCCCATTTATTGGGATTGATAGCACTCGAAGTGGTAGCAATAAAGCATGTCGAGTCTTTCTTTGTGGGGTCAGACAGATTCAAATTGCCCTGCGAATAGAGGCTGTCATAAAAGAACTTAACGGTGTCTCCGATACAGATAGCTTTCCATACGGTGTCGTTGTACTGACGCAGTACACGAATGATGGTATTAAATGTATCGCGCTCCCATTTGTCTTCGGGGATGTCACAGAAAATCGGTTTACGAATCAATATGCCGCGCACCTCAAAGTCCTCATACGGCTCGTCGTTCTGCTCCTTGGGCAGCAACTCGAACTGGTGTGTCAGTTCCGGGCGTGACACGTTATCCGCCAGTTGCTCGGTGGGTGTGTAATAGTCCGCACCTTGTATGGCCCCTTCTATCTCCCAACGTACTTTATACCAGGCCTCATAAGTCTTGATCGGCAGGGTGAGTGTCGTCTTGTCGCAGACAAAAGTAGAGTCCAGCAGGTAGTTGCCGTTATCCAGCAGTTTCTTATCCAGATACCAACCGCCTTCTGTTTGGCTGACGGCCTTGTCTTTCCATTCCGACCAGTGCACCAGATATTTGTTGTCATTGTCCAAGAGGAACAGCGAGTCCTGCTTCGGCGTGAAGTCGTAGCCTATCGGGTACAGATAAGCCTGACCGTCATTCATACCATAAGCGTATCCCGTGAAACATTTCTTGGGCGCCGTAATGACGTGGGTAGTATCGGTGAGGGTGATATAGGCTTGCGAATACCGTGTATCGCTGGCCACTTGCGTGAACTGGCCGCCTATCGACTGACCGTCCAGTTTGATATTGTTTACCTGCGAGGTCAGCGCCCAGATATTCATCTTATGTTCCAGTTGACCGTCACCGGCAGTAAACGTACGGAAGATAGTCGTATCTGTCAGGAACTCCAACGGTGGAATAAGTGTCGTGGACGGGTCGCTCGGCACGTGGTCGTTACCGTCGTCATCATACCAGGTGTTCGCACCGGCACTCGTCGAGTACAGATATACCTGAATCGGTTTGTCCGACGTCACCTTACGCGTTGCATTCTGAGGATTGTTTACGTCGATGTTCAGACGCTGGAAACTTGTCTGGCCTGCATTCAGCGATACGGACGAGGTAGCCGCGCCACGCTTGATAGTAACGGTCGTGTTGTCCTGCATCGCTACGATACGCATGAAGTTCAATGCGGTGTGGCAGGCTGTGGTCGGCACGATGAACTCTTTGCCCCATTGGTTGATTGGTAACAACTGGTCGTAAGCGTGGTCGTTGCTATAGCCGTCTTTATAAGGAATAATGGCATATTGGTTTCCACTCCATACGGCGATGGGTTGGTCCGCACAGATAGTAGAACCCGATAGGTCGATGAAGTCGTTAGGGTCTTCGGGGTTCGGCGCTTTCGAACGAACGATATAAATCTGCTTTGGTCCATCCAGCGTCACACTCAATTGTTGCGTATTGCCGCGGCGGCTGTTGACCTTTAAGTTGATCGATACGTTCGTCTGACCGGTCTTTGTGGACATAATCAGAAACTCTGTGGCAGTAGCGTCTGCCTCGGCCGTTTGAACGATATACTCCGTTCCTAACGCTTCGACAGGCAGGATATGCGCTCCATCGAAACTGTACGAACCCGTCACACCAATCTGGTTAGTCGAGTATAGGGTAAATAGTTCGTCGTTTAAGCTATATACACGGATACCCTTACTGAGCGGTTTCTCCTCTTCTTCTTTTCCGGAGTCCCAATAAACGGACTGAGGATCAATGACTATTGTCACGGTCCGGTTGGCACCTATGTTATAGTCCTCGCTTGAGCCGTTAGCGTACTCCACACGAATACGGTTCGCCTTGCGCGAACTGGCCATCAACTGCAGTTTCAGGTCCAGGTCCTGCGGATTACTACCGCCGTTCGGCAGCCAGGCTACGAAGAACTCGCGACCTTCCGTACTCGTTACATCCGGCAGTCTCTTGGTTTGCGCCCATGCGGAAACGCACCAACTGAAAGTCAGTGCCAGAACGAATACTATGTGCCAAAGTCGTCTCATTGAATCTCTGTGCCGAGGGTGTTAAAAGTGCGACCGTTCTTGAGGATTAGCAGTTGTCCGTCGCGGAAAATCTTAACTGCCTGATTCGGATTCTCTATGTTCTCGATGCCTTCTGACGGGAATAACGGATCGGGATTGCCTTGGAAGAAGACACGCAGTTGATAGCAACGGAACTGCTTCGGGCAGTTGAGGGTCACGCTCTTGGCGTCTATATCCATGATGACTAATGCCGGCCAACCCTCCATCTCAAAGTCCGGGTCGGTCAGGAACTGTATCGTGCCGGGTTCGCAAGTGGCATTGAACGCTTTGCGTACATAGCCGTCTATCTCCACGCCCTTGATAGGTTGCGTAGCCGTGAAAGTCAGGGTATAGCCGGCATTGCAATTGAAATATGCATCCGTCGTATCCGTGGCCTTGATGATAGAACCCTGATTGCAATACACGAGAATGTTATGGTCGATAAACGCGTACTCTTCCTTCCAGATTGTGGTGTCTTTCGGGATTACTACTGTCGGCTCAGAATAAGTGTACTCCGGCAATAAGTCCTTTTCAGTCGGCAGGACATTTCCGGTAGTGTCAATAATTACCGGCTCACCGCCTACCACCAGTTTCTGAATCCTTCGTTGCCCTGTACCCGTCAAGGTAAATACCACTTGGGTCGCATTGCCGGTCCAACTGTCCACTTTCCAATCATTCTTGTCTTCCGAATTGCCGCCGGAAACCAAGTCGCCCGTGCTGGCACTGAGGCCGGTATATTGCTTGTTGGACGCGCTACTCTTGGCAAAAACCATCTGGATATCTGTCAGGTTCTCTCCGGAAACAGTAATGGTGTTTCCTACGTACAGACGCATCTCCGGTTCCTGAGTCTGGTAGTCAACAGTAGCGCTTGGAGCATTACCACTCGTGCCTTTCGCAATAACTACCGTTATACCGTCTTTGGACTGATTCATGTCAGCCGCAGAGGTGAACGTAAATACCGTCTCGGCGAAAGCACTTATCGCAACACAAACCGCAAATATAATAGCGAATAATTTATTCATTAAATAATAAAATTCAAATCGGGCGCAAAGATACAACTTTTTTTTGAATTACGCAAGTGTGTGCGCGTTTTTACGTGCGTTTTTGGGGAATTAAGGCAATTAATAGGACCAAAAGAACATAATATACACCTATCATCCATCCATTGACATATGCAGACACCGTACTGCCGGGCAGGCTCTCTATCCATTCGACGCTGTGGTTCATCGCCCAGGATAATGCCCATGTTATCTTACCGACGAGCATTCCGAACCACGAACCGCCCAAAGCGATGGTCACTAATCCGCATGGCACCAGAATGGTTGCCAAAGGCAACACAATGAAGTTTGTCAGCAGGAAATACGTGCTCACTTGTCCGAAATAATACATGGTGATGGGTAATGTGCCTAATTGCGCTGCGATAGAAACGACCACGATGCCGAGAATGTAAGTCACGATGCGCGGCCATCTCCCTTCCTTTAAGGGGAGGGAGGGGGTGATACTTACAATGGCCGCCGTGGCAGCAAAACTCAGTTGAAAACTGACACTCCATAAATCACTCGGCTTGACGAGTAATATCAGTACCGCTGCGGAAGCAATGGCATTGAGCGAGAACGACTGACGGTAGATCATGCGTCCCACTTCAAACAGACTGACCATCAGCACCGCCCGAACCACCGAAGGTGTCATGCCTGTCAGCCATGCATAGCACCACATAACGACGATGATAACAGCACTAATCGCTCTGCGTCCCCATTTGTTCTCATGCATCGGTCTGAAGCGTCCGCCGAGGGTCATCAGCCATAGCAAAAGGCCATAGATAATACCGGTGTGCAGACCGCTGACTGCCAGTACATGTGCCGCGCCTGAAGCCTGAAAATGCCGTCGGACTTCCGGGTCTATATCGTCTTTGTATCCTAAGGTCAACGCGCCTACAGTGGCTAACTCATCGCCGGTCAATCCTGCTGCGGCCAATCGCTCATAGAGCCGTATCTGCAAGGGTTTCTTGTGCTTTTTGGCCGGCAAAATCAAGTAGTTGGCAGCAAAAGCCCGACCGGTCTGTCGCGTCCATTCGATATGCGTCTTGGCAACAATCGTATCGCCGTATGTAGGCAAGGCTCGCGTGCTGTCGCGCAGCAGGTACAGATATACTTTTCCACCATCCAGACAACGCGTCTCAAACCGCTCACATTTGGGTGTCGATTTGGGTGCTCCGATGATGACAAAACCGTGTTTCTGAACCTCTTCCGACGGCTGCGGCTTCGGACAGAAACGGTCAAAAAGAACTATTGCCACCACCAGCGGCAGTAGCAATAGTACCATCGGATATGCTTGAACCTTTCTTGACATGTGCTGTTTACTTTTTCATCAAACGGATGGCCTCTTCAGGGTCTTCCGCTCCGAAAACAGCACTTCCTGCTACCAGTACATCCGCGCCTGCAGCAAACAGTTCTGCGGCATTGCTCGTATTCACGCCGCCGTCAATCTCAATGAGTGTCTTCAATCCGCGTTTCTCAATCTCCGCCTTGATGAAACGAATCTTGTCCATCGTCTCAGGAATGAATTTCTGTCCGCCGAATCCCGCAAAAACCGACATGAGCAGCACCATGTCCACCTTGTCCAGATACGGCACCAGACGCTTGACATCGATATCGGGATTGATGGTCAGACAGGTCCGAACACCCTTCGCTTTAATCAGGTCTAACACCGGAATAGGGTCGTCCACAGCCTCTAAATGAAAACCTACCGACCATGCGCCGGCATCGCAGAAACGCTCCACGTATTTCTCCGGATGAACAATCATCAGATGGACGTCCAAAGGCTTCTTGCAGTACGTGCGCATGGGCTCCATCAGCGGAAAACCGAATGATATATTCGGCACAAACGTACCGTCCATCACGTCCACGTGCAGCCAGTCTGCCTCGCTGCGGTTAATCATCTCCAAATCGTCTGCCAGATGTCCGAAATCGGCTGATAATACACTGGGTGCAATGATTTTCATATCTTATTCACTAATTTATATCCTTTGTATCGCACGGCGATGATCTCATATTCGGCTGCCGTGACATAGCCGCGCAGATGGTTGATATACACGCCTAACGAGCGGGCGGTAAAGGCATTATCCTCCTTCCAGAGCGCTGATAGAATCTTATGCTTGTCCACCACTTCTCCTTCATGCCGGCATAGCATCAGCAGCAGATCACTCTCCCGCGATGACATATGTGCTCCGTCGAAGCTCTGATGAAGCGAATCGAAGGTGTGTCCGTTGAGTTCAAATACCTTCTGTTTGTTCTCTTCAAAGGCTCGTACACGGCGCAGGATAGCCTCGATGCGGCATATCAGAATATCCATCGTAAACGGCTTGGTCTGATAGTCGTCAGCGCCCAATTGAAAAGCCCGTATCTGGTCTTCACGGTCGCTGCGCGTGGTCAGTACGATGAGTGGGATTTGCGGCAAGCGGTGACGGATGTCTTTGAGCAACTCATAGCCGTTCATGCCGATGCCTTGCAGCTCTGTCAACACCAGGTCATAATGCTCCGAAGCCAGACACTCCAGACCTGCACGACCCGTATCGGCCACACGGGTCTTGTACCCGCGGCTTGCCAGATAGTCGCTCAGCACCGTTGAGAGGCTGATATCGCCGTCTATGAGGAGAATTTTGCTCGTCATAATTCTAAAAGTGCTGCAAAAATACACTTTTTTTTGCATATATGCAAGAATTGTGAAAAAATTAATCATATTTACTTGTGTAAATAGAAATTTTTCACTAAATTTGCAGCGAAAATCTATTTTAATTGATGAGCAAAGTATTATTGATTTCTACGGGAGGCACTATTACCATGGTGCGCAACGAGGCGACGCAAGCTTTGGCGCCGGCGGACATAGAGACGTTCAAAGCCTTTATGCCGGAACTCTTCGCAGGGTCTGTGCACGTGGATATACAGGCTTTCTCGCCGCTGATTGATTCGTCGGATGTCAACCCCGAATGCTGGGTACGCATCGCCCGAATGGTCTATGACCATTATGACGACTATGACGGCTTTGTCGTACTGCACGGCACGGACACGATGTCCTATTCGGCTTCGGCCCTCTCGTTCATGCTGCAGAACCTCAGCAAACCGGTGGTTTTCACGGGTAGTCAGTTGCCCGTCGGTGTGCTTCGCTCGGATGCAAAGGAGAACCTGCTGACGGCCATTGAGATAGCGGCTGCGAAGGATGACGAAGGCAATGCCATCGTGCCGGAAGTGACCATCTATTTTGAGGACCGTCTCTTCCGCGCCAACCGTACTACCAAGCGTAATGCAGAGCATTTCTCGGCGTTCAACAGTTATAACTATCCGGCGCTTGCGAAGGCCGGCGTGCATATCACCTATCAGCCGCACCTCGTGCATTATTCCGACCCGAAAGAGCCGCTCATTCTCCATACTTCGTTTGACTGTAACGTAGCGGTTCTGAAGCTCTTCCCGGGCATTCAGCAACCTGTCGTGCGCGCGTTACTGCACACACGCGGTTTAAAAGGTGTGGTACTCGAGACCTTCGGTGCCGGCAATGCCCCGACCGACAAATGGCTCTATCGCGAACTGAAAGCAGCCGTGGACCGCGGAATCATCATCGTCAATAAGACGCAATGCAACACCGGTTCAGTCGAGATGGGATTGTACGCCGTGTCGCTCAACCTCATGAAAGCCGGTGTCATCTCGGGTTATGACATCACGACCGAAGCGCTGCTCACGAAGATGATGCTGCTGCTCGGCGAGAACCCTGAGCATGCGAAAGAACTGATAGGGCAGGACCTCTGCGGAGAGATGACGATAGATTGATTTATGATTACAAATTTTAGATTTAGGATATGAAAAACTTAGAACCCAAAGGTGTGTGGAGCAGTTTCTACAGCCTTACCCAAATTCCGCGTCCGAGCGGAAAACGCAAAGAGATTGCAGATTTCTTGGTGAACTACGGTAAATCGCTCGGCTTGGAGACGCTGCAAGATGAGATTGGCAACGTGCTCATTCGCAAACCTGCATCTGCCGGCATGGAGAACCATCCGGGCGTTATTCTGCAAAGTCACATGGATATGGTGCCGCAGAAGAATAGCGACAGAGTGTTTGACTTCGAGAAAGATCCGATTGAGGCATATATCGAAGATAACGGCGAGTGGGTGACGGCTAACGGCACAACCCTTGGCGCAGATAACGGCATCGGCGTGGCGACCGCTATGGCTATTCTGGCTGACAAGAATGCCGTTCATCCTCCTTTGGAGGCACTCTTCACCATTGATGAGGAGACCGGTATGTACGGCGCCAATGACCTCAAGGCCGGTTGGCTCAAAGGCAAATATCTGCTCAACCTCGATTCCGAGACCGAAGGCGAACTGTATGTAGGTTGCGCAGGCGGTGTTGACGCAGAGGCTACGTTCACGTATCAGCCGGTGGAGACCGAAGAAGGCGATATCGCGCTGAAGGTGGAGCTGAAGGGCTGCAAGGGCGGTCACTCGGGTTGCGATATTCATTTGCAGCGTGCGAATGCCATCAAATTGCTCTTCCGTTTCCTCAAGGATGCTGTGGCTAACTACGAGGCGCGTCTGGCTTGTGTAGAAGGCGGCAACATGCGTAATGCCATCCCGCGTGAGGCATCGGCTATCATCACTATTCCCGAAGAGAGCTATCAGGACCTGCAGGACCTCGTAGATCGTTATGAAGACCTCTGGCTGCGCGAGTACGACGGCATTGAGACTGACCTGACCTTCAAGGCCTCCGAAGTGGAATGCCCGAAACAGGAGATGCCGGAGGATGTACAGGACTTCCTCATCCACGCCATCACCATCTGTCCGCACGGCGTATATCGTATGATTCCCGAGATGCCGGATATAGTTGAGACCTCCAATAACCTTGCTATCATCAAGACCGAAGAGGGTAAAGTCAGCGTTATCTGTCTCACGCGCTCGAATGTAGAGAGCCGCAAAGAGGAACTGGCATCCATCATCCAGTCCGCTTTCGCCATTGCAGGTGCAGATGTTGAGTTCAGCGGTGCTTATCCCGGTTGGAAACCCAACTTCAAGAGCTCGTTGCTCGAAACTATGAAAAAAACGTACGAGCAGGAGTTTGGTAACTCGCCTCGTATCGTTACTATCCATGCCGGCTTGGAGTGCGGTATCATCGGTGCGAACTATCCGAATATGGAGATGATCTCCTTCGGTCCGACCATCGAGCATCCGCACAGTCCGGACGAGCGCGTGAATATCGCTACTGTGCAGAAGTTCTACCACTATGTACAAGCGGCAATGAAAGCGCTTTAACAGTTGATGAGGTTTATAAAAATAGGCAGCTGAGAGGCTGCCTATTTTGTTTATTTCGAGAGGATTTCTACGGCTTTCTTGGTGATCTCGTCATCGCGCTCGAAGAGCGGGAAGAATCCTTCGTCGCCGAGCACGTCACGTATGATATATGCGTTGAGCAGGCGTACCATCAGCGGCTTGGATTTTTGTATCTCTGCCTCGTTGGGTTCTACGCCTTTCTCGGCCGCAAACGCTACGAACTCGCGCAGCAGGTTTTGCTTGAGCAGGTGATTCTCCAGGCTCTGCCAGTCTTTGAACTGGTTGAGCTGTTTGCGGTGCTCATCCGTGTACTTGTAGGCGAACTGATAGGTGTACGCCAGGTTCACGCACTGGTTATACCAGGGTGTGTTTAGCGTCGTGTCGCGGCCTACAAACACATCCGGCATGATGCCTCCGCCGCCACGGACGATACGTCCTTTCTTGGTGCGATACGTCGTTGTGTCCGCAAAATGAATGGAGTCTGCCGAATAGAACTCGCCGTGCTCCCAGCGCTCCAACAGATCTTTCTCGTAATTCTCCTGCTCACCCATCGTATAAGGCTTCTGGATACAACGGCCGGAGGGCGTGTAATAGCGTGCTACTGTCAGACGAACGGCACTGCCGTCATCAAACGGCATCTGTTGTTGTACCAGACCCTTTCCGAACGAACGGCGGCCGACAATAGTGGCACGGTCGTTATCTTGCATCGCACCTGCGAAGATCTCGCTGGCCGAGGCGGAGAAGTTATCGATCAGCACTACCAGCGGCGTCTCTTTGAAACGACCTGTACCGTTGGCTGTAGCCTCATAACGCGGATAAGCGCGACCTTGCGAATAGACGATCAGGTCACCGCGGTACAGGAACTCGTTAGCCATACGAATCGCCTGGTCCATATAGCCGCCGGAGTTCTCGCGCAGGTCAATGATAAAGCGGTCTGCGCCCTTGCTTGTCAGGTCGGCCAGAGCTGAGAGAAACTCCTTATAGGTCGTCTCGCCGAACTTATTGACGCGGATGAAACCGATCTTCTGTCCCTGCGACTCGATGATGAATTTCGCATCTACCGAATGCACCGGAATATCGCCGCGCGTGACGGTGAAATACAGCGGTTCTTTCGTGCCTGCACGCAGTACGCCTAACTTCACCTGGGTGCCTTTCGGACCGCGGAGCGTCTTCATCACCTTCTCATTATTCATCTTCTTGCCTACGAACGCCGAGTCATCTACCGATATCAGCTTGTCGCCGGCCAGCACACCGACGCCTTCACTCGGACCGCCTGCAATGACCGCTACGATACGTACCGTGTCTTGCTGGATGGAGAACTGCACGCCGATGCCGGAGAACGAACCTGCCAGTTCCGAATTGACCATCTCCAGGTCTTCTTTCGGGATATACGAGCTGTGCGGGTCCAGTTTCTGAACCAGTTCGCTCATCACCTCATCGGTGATGCTGTCGATATTGAGACTGTCCACATACGCGCTCTCCATCAGTTGCAGCAGACGGTCCACTTTCGATTGCTCCAGTGACCACTGTCCGTTATGATACACGATACGTTGTGCATTGGCTTTCTGTGTCAATGCCATGCCTAATACCAGACCCAGCGCTACAGCCAGTACGGTGATTGTAGGAAGAAGGTATTTTTTCATATTATTGCTTGTCCGGAAGGAATTTTACTTCAATACCTGCGCGTTTGAGCAGTTCTACGCCGTCCATCAGACGGTATTCTTCGCCATAGACCACACGCTTGATGCCCGACTGGATAATGAGTTTCGAGCACTCCAGACACGGCGAAGCCGTGACATACAGCGTAGCGCCGTTGGAGCTGTTGTTCGAGCGTGCCACTTTGGTCAGCGCATTCGCTTCGGCATGCAGCACGTACGGTTTGGAGACATTGTTCTCATCCTCGCAGATATTCTCAAAACCGGAAGGAGTGCCGTTATAACCGTCCGAGATGATCATCTGGTCTTTGACTAACAGCGCACCTACCTTGCGGCGCACGCAGTAACTATTCTCAGCCCAAGTGCGAGCCATGCGCATATATAAATAATCGCGTTTCTGTTGCTTATCCATAATTACATCATTTCATCATTTGTGAAGCAGTTCTTCCGCGAATTGCTTTACGTTGATTCCGTCGAACGTGCCGCTTGACATCATTAATAATGCCGTTTCTCTAACCTCTAACCTCTCACCTCTAACCTCTGCGCGAAGAGCGGCTTGCAGATCTTCGCAGCTTGTAAACACCTCCACATTTTTCGTGCCAAAGGCTGCGCGAACCTCATCTGCCGTGATCGGCGTGAGTTGTTTATGCTCAATCACCTTCGGGTTGAAATAGACGTATGCGACATCCGCTTCGGCCATGCAGCCTTTGTACTGCGGCAAGAAATCCGCCATCAGGCTGCTGAAGGT
Source organism: Paludibacteraceae bacterium (assembly GCA_017507715.1). Taxonomy (GTDB): domain Bacteria; phylum Bacteroidota; class Bacteroidia; order Bacteroidales; family Paludibacteraceae; genus Colicola. The sequence goes on from JAFWAK010000054.1 coordinate 11,418, forward strand.
ATGGAGCTCCATACATGCTATCAGTTTCTTGTTCGGATAGCGTTCCCGTACGGCATTGACGGTTGCTTTCAGTTTGCTGGGCGAATGGGCGAAGTCCTTGTAGGCCACGGCGTTCTCTGTCTCGCATATCTTCTCCAAGCGGTTCGACGCGCCTGTGAAAGTGCTTATCTCGCGGTAGAAATCATCCGGCGCCACGCCGATACAATGGCATGCGAGCATGGCAGCCTGCAGATTCTGCATGTTATGACGTCCGAAAACCTGCATCGGTACGTTTCCTTCATAAGCGTCGTACGGAATACAGGTGATGTCCTTGCGCGCACCTTCCGCTAAGGCCTTCAGGTTCTCGTCACCCTGGTAGTAGATAAACGAACCGTCAGGTTCAAAACTATCTACAAACTTCCTAAACGTATCTACATATTGCGGGAACGTGGGGAATACATTGATATGATCCCATGCGATGCCGGTCAAGATAGCTACGTGCGGGTGGTACCATAGGAATTTGGACCGTAGGTCAAGTGGGGAAGTGAGGTACTCGTCGCCTTCAAAGACCGCGTACTTGGCGGTATCGCTCAGGCGTACCATCCGCTCGAATCCTTCTATCTGCGCGCCTACCATATAGTCGGCTTCGATGCCGAGGCGGTTGAGCACGTAGAGGATCATGGATGTCGTGGTGGTCTTGCCGTGACTGCCGCCAACGACGATACGGATCTTATCTTTCGTCTGCTCGTAGAGATACTCGGGGAAGGAGTAAATCTTAATGCCTAACTCACGGGCACGAACCAGTTCCGGGTTATCCTCACGGGCATGCATGCCTAATATGATTGCATCCAGATCCGGTGTGATACGCTCGGGGTGCCAACCCATCTCTTCCGGCAGCAGACCTGCCTCTCGCAGATGAGACAAAGCGGGGTCGAAGATTTCATCGTCCGACCCTGTTACTTTGTATCCCGCCTTGGAGGCTACGGCTAATGCCAGATTATGCATCGCCGCACCACCAATAGCTATGAAATGAAGATGTTTCATCTTCAATTTGTAATTCTTAATTACTTAAAGAGTTTGTCAAACTCTTCCTGGCTTACCTTCTTCGGCTCTACTTTCGCAATACCTTTGAGTGCCTCGAAGAGCTTATCCTCTATCAGACGCTCTACGATGTTGCGCAGTTGATCTTCGTTCTTCAGCATCTCGGTAGCGTAGTTAGCCAGCATCTGGTCTTCTACGTTCATCAGACCGTACTGCATGAACTGCATCTTGGCGATACGTTTGGCGAAGCCTTCTACTTCCTCTTTCTCTACGTTGAGGTTATATTCCTTCATCAACTGATCTTTAGCGAGGTGCCATTTGAGTTCCTCGATCATCTTCGGGAAGTCCTTAGCCAGCTCTTCTGCAGTCATCTTCTCGTTGGTAGCGAGTACCCAGCGTTTGAGGAATGCTTCCGGGAACGCCACCTTCTCCATCTTCTTGAGGATAGCGGCCTTGGCGTCAATGCCGAAGCGGTATTTGGTCTCCTCTGCCAAGCTGCGAACGATATCTTCTTTCACGCGAGCGCGGAACTCTTTCTCGTTCTTCGGAGCGTCTGCGCCATATACCTTAGCGAACAGCTCTGCATCTACAGCACACGGCTTCACTTCCGCCTTCGTACCTTTCTCCTTGTCCTCCGGGATATACTCGCCAAAACGGTTTGTATAGGCTTCAATCTGCTTGTTGACCATCTCGTCCGTCGGTTCAATCGTGTACTCCGGCAGTTTGTTTTTGCCGTTCAGCTTGGCGTCGAACTCAGGAGCTACTGCGATGTCGAACTGGAAGGTGAAGGTATCCTCGTTGTCCAGATCGATCTTGCCGTTCTCATTCGGCAGCGGTTCGCCGAGGATCTGCAGTTTGTTGTCCTCAATGTGCTTCTGCAGGTTCTCGCCTACGAGTTTGTTCAGTACGTCGGCCAAGATGCCTTTGCCGTACATTTTCTTTACGAGGCCGGCAGGAACCATTCCCGGACGGAATCCCGGCATCTGTGCTTTCTGACGCACTTGTTTGAGTTGCTTGGCAACTTCCTCCTGATAATCAGCCGGCTCGATAGTCACCGATACAACAGCCATCAGGTCTTTCAATTCACTTTGTTCAATTTTCATAAAATTCTGATTATTCTGATTTATCTGATTATTCCGATTTACGCTCTTCCTGCGCGTTTTCTCTCCAACTCATCGAGAATGATCTTGCGGATACGCATCGCATGCGGCGTAACCTCTACGTACTCATCCTCTTTGATATACTCCAGCGCTTCCTCGAGGCTCATGCGGATAGGCGGCGGTAATACCGCTTTGTCGTCCGCACTCTTCGAGCGCATGTTGGTCAGTTTCTTGGATTTGGTCACATTGATGACGATATCGCCTTCCTTGGCGTTCTCGCCCACTACCTGACCGGCATACACCTCTTCCTGCGGGTCGATGAAGAACTTACCGCGGTCTTGCAGTTTGTCCAGCGCGTAGGCATAAGCCGTACCGGCTTCCATCGCGATGAGCGAACCGTTGTTGCGCTTCACGATCTCGCCTTTCCACGGCTGGTACTCCAGGAAACGGTGTGCCATGATGGCTTCACCCGCACTCACGTTCATCACGTAGGTACGCATACCCATGATACCGCGGCTCGGAATGGTGAACTCGAGATGTACACGGTCGTTGACCATCTCCATCTTCGTCATCTCGCCCTTGTGGGTGCTTACGAACTCGATGATCTTGCCTGAGCATTCTTCCGGCGTGTTGACGGTCAGCATCTCCACCGGCTCACATTTGACGCCGTTGATTTCTTTGATGATGACCTGCGGCTGACCGACTTGTAACTCATATCCCTCGCGACGCATGGTCTCGATGAGCACGCTCAGATGCAGCACACCGCGTCCGTAAACGCGCCAACTGCTCTCTTCCGCGCCTTTCTCTACGCGCAGCGCCAGGTTCTTCTCTAACTCTTTGTTGAGACGGTCCTGGATATGACGACTCGTCACAAACTTACCGTCTTGGCCGAAGAACGGACTGTCGTTGATACAGAAGGTCATACTCATCGTCGGCTCGTCGATAGCAATAGGTTTGAGTGCCTCAGGGTTCTCTGCATCGCAGATGGTGTCGCCGATTTCAAAACCGTCAATGCCGATCATGGCGCATATATCTCCGTTCTTTACGACGTCGGTCTTCACGTGACCCATGCCGGAGAAGGTATGCAGCTCTTTGATCTTGGTCTTGACCATCGTGCCGTCTTTCTTGGCTAAGGTGACTGCTTGTCCGTCTTTGAACTCACCGCGATGCACACGCCCGATGGCGATACGGCCAACGTAACTGTTGTAGTCCAGACTGGTCACGAGCATCTGCGGCGTACCGGGATTCTCTTCCGGCGCGGGGATATACTCGATGATAGCGTCCATCAGGTCGGTCAAGTCGCTCTTCGGCTTGCGCCAGTCGGAGCTCATCCATCCCTGCTTGGCAGAGCCGTACAGCGTCTGGAAATCGAGCTGGTCGTCCGTCGCGTTGAGGTTGCACATGAGGTCGAATACTTCTTCCTGCACCTCATCCGGACGGCAGTTCAGCTTGTCCACTTTGTTGATCACCACAATCGGCTTCAAGCCCAACTCCAGTGCTTTCTGCAGCACGAAACGGGTCTGCGGCATCGCGCCTTCGAAGGCATCGACGAGCAGCAGCACGCCGTCCGCCATGTTCAGTACGCGCTCCACCTCACCGCCGAAGTCTGCGTGCCCCGGAGTATCAATGATGTTGATCTTCGTGCCCTTGTAGTCAATGGCTACGTTCTTGGCGAGAATGGTTATTCCGCGTTCGCGCTCCAGGTCGTTGTTATCCAGAATCAACTCACCTTTGTTCTCGTTCTCGCGGAAGAGATGCGCCGTGTACAGCATCTTGTCGACCAGTGTCGTTTTGCCGTGGTCCACGTGCGCGATGATAGCTATATTTCGTATGTTTTGCATAAACTTTTTGTTTTCGCCCGAAAATTCGGGCGCAAAGGTACAAAAAATATTTCATATACGCAAACGCGCGCGCACTTTTTTGAATTTTGCAATATTCACTTTGTAAAATACAAATAGCAAATTGTAAGCAAATGGTCGGTAATTCTGATAATTTGTCAACTCCATTCGGCATTTTGTAGAAATTTAACACTTTTTGTCGAATTTATTTGGTGGTCTCATAAAAAGGCAGTAATTTTGCACCGTTTTTCGATGGCGTCTGCTCTCAAGGTAAGCTGAATAAGCCGGATGCCCACGCATTGACGCGAACGAGAAACGGTATTAGTCTGTTAAAAGAAAGGAATAATTATGAGACGTTTCTTACTTACCTTGACGACAGCGGTCGTCTTGTTAACAGGAGTAATCGTAGCGGAGGCTGCAAAGTGCACTGATAATTTTACTGTTCGCTTCCGCGAAAATACTCTGGTGGTTTGCTCCACTCAGATGGAGGAAGCAAGAATCTATTCGTTAAACGGTAAACTGCTCCAGAAGGAGCGTGGCACGTATGTCGAGTTTGAGTTAGAACCCGGAACGTACCGCCTCTTCGCCAAAGTGGGCGACCAGATGGAGCGCCGCAGAATAGAGTTACGGTAATATCCGCATGCGAGAAAGAGTCCAACGGGCTCTTTTTTTATTTGCTTGCCCGGATATACAGCGGAATGGAGATAGCGAGGAATACGAAGTTCGGCAGCCATGCCGCCATAAATGGCGACATCACATTGTTGACAGAGAAAGTTGTGCTGACGGTCGAGAAGAGGATATAAGCGGCTGTAAGCACTACGCCGATACCAAGGTTCTTTCCCATGCCGCCACGCACTTTGCGGCTCGACATCGTCACGCCCAGCAGCGTCATGATAAATGCACCCAACGGCGAAGCCCAGCGTTTGTGGTATTCCACCTCGAATGCCTTGACGTTTCCCGAGCCGCGTTCACGTTGACGGTCCATATAATGGCGCAATTCCGGTGTGGTCATCTGATGGGCATGCTGCGCCGTGATGAAGAGCTCGTCCGGAATGATGGGCAACTGAATATCCTTGCGGCTGCCTTGCTCCAACTCTTCGCGCAGACCGGTGAATGTACGCTGGGTGTAGTTCTCCAGATGCCAGTTTTCCAGCGAGTCATAGACGATACGGTCCGCTGTGATACGCTGCATGAGCGTCTTGCCTTCAAACTCCTCGATGGAGCAGCGGTATCCTATATGATTGTAGCGGCGGAAGGACTCGATATAGAGTATCGTGCCGGGCTTCACTTCCATCTGTACGTTCTGCGCGCTGACGGACGTGAAATGGTCCACATATTTGTCGGTGAACTTGAGCATACGTTCGCTGCTGCGGGGTATGATCCAGCCGCCCAGAAAAATCGCCAATACGAACAGCAGCGCAGCTGAGAAGGCATACGGCAGCATCAATCGATGGTAACTCACGCCGGAGGCGAGCATGGCGATGATCTCCGAGTTACCCGCCAGTTTGGACGTGAAATAGATGACCGAGATGAAGATGAACAGCGAACTGAACATATTCATGTAATACGGAATGAAGGGTAGGTAATAATCGAAGATGATCTCATGAAGCGGCACTTGGCTCTCGAAGAAATCGTCCATCTTCTCCGTCAGGTCAAAGACGATAGCGATGGACAAGATGAGCACGATCGAGAAAAAGAACGTACCCAAAAACTTCTTGATAATATACCAGTCCAGCCGTTTCACGGCAATTTATGATTTCAAATTTAAGATTTATGATTTATAACCTATTCATTATCCCCGGCATGACGGCTTTCTTCCATGCCGAATAATCGCCGGCAAGTATATGCTCTCGTGCCTTGGTCACAAGGTCCAGATAGAATGCCAGGTTATGTATTGACAGGATCTGCAAGCCGAGCATCTCCTGCGCGTGTATCAGATGGCGTGCATAAGCACGAGTGTATGCATGATCAACGTAACTGGTACCGCATGGGTCAAGTTCCGTGAAGTCATCTTCCCATTTCTTGTTGCGCAGGTTCATCACGCCGTTCCAGGTGAAGATCATACCGTTTCGGCCGTTGCGGGTAGGCATCACGCAGTCGAACATATCCACGCCGCGTTCGATGGCTTCCAGGATATTCCACGGCGTGCCGACACCCATCAGGTAACGCGGTTTGTCGGTCGGCAGGATATCATTGCAAACCTCAATCATCTCGTACATCACTTCCGTCGGTTCGCCTACGGCGAGACCGCCTATGGCGTATCCGTCCCGGTCCAGGTCACGCAGCCTTTTGCAGGCCTCTTGACGCAAGTCCGTATAGGTACAGCCCTGTACAATAGGGAAGAGGTGCTGCTTGTAGCCGTATAGGTCGTCCGTGCCGTCAAAACGCGCGATGCAGCGGTCGAGCCAACGGTGCGTACGCTCCATCGAGTCTTTCGCATATCTCTTGTCGGCCGTACCCGGACAGCACTCGTCGAAAGCCATCATGATGTCGGCGCCTATCTGACGCTCGATGTCCATCACGCTCTCCGGCGTGAAGAGCAGTTTACGTCCGTCGATATGCGATGAGAACCGCACGCCCTCTTCGGTCATCTTGCGTATGTCGGTCAGCGAGAACACCTGAAATCCTCCGGAGTCCGTGAGTATCGGTCGGTCCCATCCTTCGAAACGATGCAGACCGCCTGCCTGCTGCAGGATCTCCGTGCCCGGACGGAGGAACAGATGATAGGTGTTGCCGAGGATGATCTGCGCTTTGATATCCTCCTCCAGCTCCTTGCGCTGCACACCTTTGACGGTGCCTACTGTTCCTACGGGCATGAATATCGGCGTGAGGATGTCGCCATGGTCGGTGTGTATCACTCCCGCCCTCGGCCCTACGCCCTTCGCCTCGCTATGTAGTTCAAAAAAT
>JAFWAK010000055.1 GCA_017507715.1 Paludibacteraceae bacterium
CAGTCGTGCGCACCAACTCAATATTCTGCCGGTGGTAGATACTGCACTTAAGCGCGCCGAGGTGACCAAAGAGGATTTGTCGGCGATTGCTTTTACCCGCGGACCGGGTTTGTTGGGCTCGTTACTCGTTGGTACCTCTTTACCAAAGGTCTTGCTCTTTCGCTCGGTATTCCGCTCATTGACGTGAATCATCTGCAGGGTCATGTATTAGCGCATTTTGTGGAAGACGGCACGGGATTAAAACATCCTGAATTTCCGTTCTTGTGTTTGCTCGTTTCGGGCGGTAACAGTCAGATTGTCTTAGTGCGCGCGTATAATAATATGGAGATCATCGGTCAGACCATTGATGATGCCGCCGGTGAAGCGTTTGACAAGTGCGCAAAAGTACTGGGCTTACCTTATCCCGGAGGCCCGTGGATAGACAAGTTGGCCAAGTTAGGCGATCCGAACAAATACCCGTTTGCTAAACCGAATATTCCCGGATATGACTATTCTTTCTCCGGTCTTAAGACATCTTTCTTATATACCTTGCGCGATATGCTCAAGGCGCATGGTGTAGAGACCGTAGAGGACTTGGCTGCAAATGTTCCAAATCTCCGCGAGGATATGTGCGCCTCGCTGCAGGCTACCGTTGTTGATATCCTGATGCGCAAACTGAAGAAAGCGGCACAGGATTTGGGTATCAAACAGGTGGCAGTAGCGGGTGGCGTGAGTGCCAACAGCGCATTGCGTGAGGCTTTTGTGAAGTACGGCAAGAAATACCACTGGACGGTCTTCATTCCGCCTTTCTCATTTACGACTGACAATGCCGCTATGGTGTGTCAGGCCGGCTATTTCAAATACCTCGATTCCGATTTCTGTCCTATCGATGAAGTCCCGTTCGCTAAAACAACTATTTGAGGCTTTGAAGCCTTATGAGGACGTCATCATTTTTATGGTGACGCTGTTTGTCGCGAACTATTTCTGGAAGTTTACGTTCGTGGGAGATGAGGATGGAGAACTCGTTACATGGTTTGGTATAGATGTCACGGCTCCGTTTGAATTCATTGCCTGTCATATCGCGCAAGCCGTCTATTGGTTAGTAGGTCTATTCCGCGATACGGTTTACATGGTAGGCGAGCACACGGTGCGTTTCGAGCACGGCGGCGGCTCGACTATCATCTGGGGGTGTACTGGACTGAAACAGAGTTTTATCTGGATGTGCCTGATACTGACCGTGAAGAGCCTCAAAGACGGCAGACTATGGCTGCATAAGTTATGGTATATACCGGTTGGATGGCTCTGCTGCTACGCGTTTAATATACTGCGTATATTCCTTATTACGCTATTCATGGAATTCCACCCGGAGTGGTTCCATGTGCTGCATGATTATATCTTCAAATACATGTTCTACGCGATGCTGTTCGGCTTATGGGTTATCTTTGTTGAAAAGATAAGACCCAGCGTTTCAGCGCGCTAATTATTTTCCATGTTTTCGAGGCTTGTGTAGTGTCACCTGTCAGCAGGTCCGGCACGGCGTTCCCTGTCTCTTGCTCGGGGTAGATAACCATGTAACTATGGCTGCTGAAGAAGCGTCCTAACATATCGGGCACATGGTCAAAGAGCGGGTTATAAGATGGAGTAGAAGGACGAGCATTGATCATGACGATCATGTCGTCCGGTGTCATCTGTTTTGCCATCATCAGTACGTCTTCCCAATCCTCCATCTCACGATACGAAGCACGCAAGTATTTGCCTTTACGGCGACAGAAAGCCTGCAGCACTTTCTGCGTATCCTCATTGGTGAAGAAGACCACTTTGGCGCCAATCTGACTACTCAAACGACGGATGATGCCGAAGCACGATATGAAGTCGTGCTCTTTCTCAGCATAACGCGGTACGGCTACTAGTAGCCGGTTGATGGTGTTGATAGGTTGATTCGGATGATAGATGATCGAAGCACGGCGCTGATTGTTGATGAGCTTCATGGCTTCGGCCCAGTCGCTTTCAGACGCCAGGTCCATTTCGCGTAACTCGCCTAACTCTCCTAACTCGCGCAGTTCATAATGGCGATTTTCGCCTACGGTCATCAACTGCCAGCTGTCATCCGTCTTATCCGCTTCCATTCGTGCTTCTTCTTGCAATGCCAACTGTTTGGCGGCATATTCGGTGACGAATGAAGCCGAGGTGCAAAGCACCAAAATCATCAGCACGGCAGCATTGAGTATTTCAGCAGAGAAGATGCCTGTTTCGTATCCGATAGTGACAATAGCCAAAGTACCGGCCGCTGTAGCGTGTGTCAGACCGAACATCATCTGGCGTTCAACGCCCTGCAGTTCGAAACTCTTCTGCGCCAACCATGCCGCACCCCATTTACCCAACAGCTTTGTGGCAATCATCACCAATGCTATGATGATCGTCGTCCAGCCTGCCCAAAGTAGCGAGACGTCAATCATCATGCCTACACCCAAGAGGAAGAGCGGCACGAAGAGGTTGTTTCCGACGAAGTTAATGCGTTGCATTACCGGGCTCAGGTTCGGTACCAGTCTATTCAACGCCACACCGCAGAGGAATGCTCCTAGGATGCCTTCCATTTCCGCCCAATCGGCCAGCCATGCCGAAATCATCATCATCGTCATTACGACCATAAAACCGCTCGTGGCATCAGACCAGCGCTTGAAGAACCGCTGTGCCAACCAAGGGAAGATCAGCAAGACAACGACTAATGTTGTTACGATACGGGCTATAAGCCCGATGGTACTGATGCTATCCGTATAAACGAAGTTACTGCGCAGGATAGCAAGCACCAAAAGCGAGAGTGTGATGGTTAGCATCGAACCGCCGATGGCGATGTTCACCGCTGCGTTTTTCTGTACACCGTAGCGGCTTACAATCGGATAAGTCATCAGCGTGTGGCTGCCGTACATGGCACCCATCAGCGTACTTGTAACCCATCCAAAACCCAACAATTTGCTTGTCAACAGACCTAAAAGGAACGGGAAGATGAACGAATAGACACCATATATTAATGCGTGTGTGCGCTGCTGGCGAAAATCGTTGACATCCACTTCAATACCGGCCTGCAGCATAATATAGAGCATGCCTATCTTGCCCAGCGTCTGAATGGAAGTGCTGCCATCCAGCACTCCTAATCCGTACTGGCCGACCAACATACCGATGATGATAAATCCTACGATACTTGGAATACGGATTTTTCGGCATACCATCGGCACCAACAGAATGCATGCCAAGACAAATGATATGATGGCTAATGGGTTTGTAATCATGTGTTTCTTATGCTAAACTCACACCCGCAATAGGTCTGATTGTAAAAATTATATTCCTTCAACAAAGCGTTTCGACGTTCCTGCAGTCCGTCTTTCCGCCAGTTCTGAGGCCAGAAGCGGACCGCTGCACTGACAGCTTTTTCTGCAGCTTCGCCTGCCGCGTTGATCTGTTCGAGGTTTTTCCAGCGCGAAGAGGCGAGGGTGGTTGCAAAGTATTCGATGCCGAGTTCCTGCGCTTTTTTAGCCGTTGCCAACAGTCGATAATAAAAGCATCTCTCGCAGCGTTTCCCTCGTTCAGGTTCGTTCTCCAATCCGTACATGGCTTGTTGCCAGGATTCGTGATTATAATCGTCATCTATCCACCGTATGCCGAGACTCTCTGCATGACGTTTGCTCTCGTTCTTGCGAATCTCGTATTCCTTGAGGGGGTAGATATTGGGATTGAAATAATAGATGACGGGTTCTATCTCATGCGCCAACAGCCACTCGACAATCGCACTTGAGCACGGCGCACAACAGGCGTGCAGCAACACCCGCTTGCAGCCCTCCGGTACGATTATTTCAGGTCGTTTCGCCATTTATCCAAACCTTTGCGACTGCAAAGGTACGAAAAAAAATCGACATATGCAAATATAAAATTTACCACAAAAACTGTATATATATTATGTATATATACATATAAATCATGTTTTTGTCAAAAAATGGGTTTCATCCTTGGGCGATCCTTGGGGGATCTTTGGGCGATCTCTGGGTAAGCCTAGGTAATTGGTAGGTTTTTGCCTAATGATTGCTCCGTTTAACCTTCCTATCTTTATCGGTGTGCGTTTATGCAAATAACAAGCATTATGCCCGTAAAAATTCAAATAAATTTGATTTTTTCAGTTCAAAGTCTTGTATAATCCAAATATTTATTGTACCTTTGCAGCGGATTATTGTTTAACCCTCAAAATAACAAACAATTATGAAGAAAATTTTAACGCTCTGTTTAGTTGTTTTGACAGCTGTTACGACTGTTAAGGCACAACATGAAATTGGTGCTATCGTTGGTGGATTGAACGGTGCAAGTTACAAGTACTGGTTCAATAACAGTATGGCATTGCAAGCAGATCTTGCTGTAGGTATGACGCAGGCTGCTACGAATGGTGGTAGTTTCGGTATGTGGGATTTCACGCTCAATCCGAATTTCCTGTACCACTTTGATGTGGCTTCCGGTTTGAAAGTGTACACAGGTGGTGGTCTGAATCTCGGTATGGCAAGCTTGTTAGGCGGATATTATGGATACGGATATGCCATTGATGGTAAGTTCGGTATCAACGCTAACGTAGGTTTGGCTTATGAGATTCCGTCTGTACCTCTTGTATTGGCATTTGACTTCCGTCCGGGCTACGGTATGTTATTTACCAACCAATATCAGGGCAGTATCTTCGACTGGAAATTGGCGTTCGCAGTACGTTACAGACTGTAAAAACACCTAAAAATGCGAAAAAGTGGCATACGCTCTTGCGTATGTCATTTTTTTTTTGTACCTTTGCAGCCGATTTGCGCGTGTGCGCCGTTTGCGTGTGCGCATTAAGGATTAAATGAATATGTCAAAAATCGCATTAATAACCGGTGTAACGGGACAGGACGGAAGCTATCTGTCGGAGTTTTTGTTGGGTAAGGGCTATGAGGTTCATGGAATCATTCGTCGTAGTTCCGTAGATTATCGCGAGCGTATCGCACATCTGGAAGGCACACCGCATTTTCATTTGCATTATGCGGATATGAGCGACTCGATGTCGCTGGTAAAACTGGTAGGCAAAGTGCAACCGGATGAGATTTATAACCTTGCTGCGCAAAGTCATGTACAGGTTAGTTTCGATGCCCCGGAGTTTACGGCTGACGTAGATGCCGTAGGTGTACTGCGTGTGTTGGAGGCTGTTCGTACGAACCATTTAGAGAAGACCTGTAAGATTTACCAGGCGTCGACATCGGAACTCTACGGTAAGGTGGAAGAAGTGCCGCAAAATGAGAACACGCCGTTCCATCCGTACAGTCCGTACGCTGTGGCTAAGTTATACGGCTACTGGATCATCAAAGAGTATCGCGAGGCCTATAACAAGTTCTGCTGCTCGGGTATCCTGTTTAACCATGAGAGCGAGCGTCGCGGCGAGACTTTTGTGACGCGTAAGATCACTTTGGCAGCTGCCCGTATCGCTCAAGGTATGCAGGATTGTCTGTATTTAGGTAATCTCGACAGTCTGCGTGACTGGGGTTATGCGAAGGACTATGTGGAGTGTATGTGGCTTATCCTGCAACACCCGACGCCGGAAGATTTCGTAATCGCCACGGGCGTACAGCATACCGTTCGTGAGTTTGCTACTTTGGC
>JAFWAK010000056.1 GCA_017507715.1 Paludibacteraceae bacterium
ACGCACAGGAGTGGCACGAGAATGGTCATAAGGTAATCATGGTTCGTATCGAGACCAGTCCTGAGGACCTTGCCGGTATGTCGGCTGCTGAGGGTATCCTCACCGCTCGTGGTGGTATGACCAGTCACGCTGCTGTGGTAGCTCGTGGTATGGGTAAATGCTGCGTATCGGGTGCTGGTGCTATCCAGGTGGACTATAAGGCTAAGACCGTTAAGATTGAGGGCGTGACCTATAAAGAGGGCGATTATCTGTCGCTCAACGGTTCTACCGGTCAGGTTTATGCCGGTGAGATCCCGACGAAGGCTGCTGAGCTCAGCGGTGACTTCAAGGACCTCATGGATCTGTGCGACAAATATACCAAACTGCAGGTTCGTACGAACGCAGATACCCCGCATGATGCACGTGTAGCACGTCAGTTCGGCGCTAAGGGTATCGGTCTGACCCGTACGGAGCATATGTTCTTCGAGGATAAGAAGATTCTCGCTATGCGTGAGATGATTCTGGCTAAGGACAGCGAGGGACGCGAGAAAGCATTGGCTAAACTGCTGCCGTACCAGAAGGCTGACTTCAAGGGTATCCTCGAGGCTATGGACGGTTGTCCGGTGAATATCCGTCTGCTCGATCCTCCTTTGCATGAGTTCGTTCCGCATGATCTAAAGGGTCAGGAGCAAATGGCAAAAGAGATGGGCGTTTCGGTAGAAGAGATCCAGGCACGTGTAGCTTCGCTCGCAGAGAACAACCCGATGCTCGGTCACCGTGGTTGCCGTCTGGGTATCACCTTCCCGGAGATCACCGCTATGCAGACCCGTGCTATCCTCGGTGCTGCTTGCGAGCTCAAGAAAGAGGGCAAGAACCCGATGCCGGAGATCATGGTGCCGCTGATCGGTATCCTGTACGAGCTCAAACAGCAGAAGGAGATCATCCAACGCGTAGCCAAAGAGGTATTCGAAGAGTACGGTATCGAAGTAGAATTCGAGATCGGTACAATGATCGAGATTCCGCGTGCTGCCCTGACGGCAGACCGTATCGCTACGGAGGCTCAGTACTTCAGCTTCGGTACGAACGACCTCACGCAGATGACCTTCGGTTACAGCCGTGATGATATCGCTTCCTTCTTGCCGGCTTATCTGGAGAAGAAGATCCTCAAAGTCGATCCGTTCCAGGTACTCGACCAGAATGGTGTAGGTCAGCTCATCAAGATGGCCGTAGAAAAAGGTCGCGCCGTTCGTCCGGGTCTGCGTACCGGTATCTGCGGTGAGCACGGTGGTGAGCCGAGTTCTGTGAAGTTCTGTGCCCGTGTAGGCATGAACTACGCTTCCTGCTCGCCGTTCCGCGTACCTATCGCACGCCTCGCCGCTGCCCAAGCAGCAGTAGAGGACGAGAAATAAATAAATCGTTGAAGTGACCGGCGCCCCGACGGGCGCCGGTTCTCTTATATGTACATCCATCTGGATTGCAATAATTTCTTCGTGAGCTGCGAACTGGTGTCGCGGCCGGAATTGAAGGGAACACCCGTTGTGGTTGCTAATGATAACGGCAACAACGGCGGTATCATCCTTGCGCTTAACCAGGAAGCCAAAGCGGTTGGTCTCAAGCGCGGGAACCCCTTATTCCACGTGACGCGACTCATCGAGCAGCACCATGTAACGGTCATCGACGTGCATCATCATCTGTACCACGAGGTATCGCATCATATCATGGATACGGTGCGCCGGACGGAGATGGTGCTGGATTTCGTGCAATACAGCGTGGATGAGTTCTTCGGCGAGATGCCGGATGATGACCCTACCCGACTGCGTACCTACCTACAGACGCTCAAGGATCTTATTATGCGTGAGACAGCTATTCCCGTCAGTTGCGGTGCAGGCCTGTCCTACACGCTTGCCAAGACGGCCACATGGTTCGCCAAGCATTACCCTGCCTACAACGGCATATGTATCATGCCGGCAGACAAAAGGGAGCAAGCGCTGGCTCAGGTGCCTATAAAGGACGTATGGGGTATCGGCAGACGGAGCATCAAGACCATTTCCCTGCAAGGCATCAAAACGGCCTTGGACTATACGCGCCAGCCCGAAGCCTGGATCAAGCGTCAGTTTGGTGTGACAGGCTTGCGGACGTGGAAGGAGCTGAACGGCATTCCTGCTATCACCATCGCAAGCCATGAGCGGCAGAAATCCATCATGTACAGCCGCACCTTCGCGCATATGACGAGTAACAAGACCGTATTGCTGCGGGATCTGAGCAATTATGCCACCTCGGCTACGCGCAAGCTGCGGGAACAAGGCTCACTATGCCGGCGAGTAACTATTTTTTTAGCCACCAACCGCCATCGGCAGGACCTGCCGCAATACCATGCCGATGATACCATCAAGCTGAATACCGCTACGGATGACTCCACGCAGATCATTCATGCGGTAACACAGTTGTTGGACCGGCTCTTCCGTGAGAACTACCAATACAAGCAAGCCGGTGTCATTCTATGGCAACTGCAGCATAACGACGGTATCCAACTGGATTTGTTCTCGCCTAATCAAGCGCAAGAACAAGCGCGCAAAAAACGACTCATGCAAGCCATTGACGGTATTAACAGCCGTTTCGGACGCAACCAGATACATTTCGCCGTACAAGGCTCAGAGGCGGATGATTCCGAACAACCGGCTGGTTTTATGCGGCCGCATGAAATAAATTAGAGATTACTATTTAGACAGATATGAAACCATTTGCATTAGTGACCGGCGCATCGTCCGGTATGGGTTTTGAGTTCGCTCGCCAGTTAGCCCAACGCGGCTATAACCTGCTCATCGTCAGCAATGTGCCGGAGATTCATGAGGCTGCGGAGAAAATCCAATCAGCAATCACCAGAAACGAAGTTAATCGCGCCCTTGCGGCAGAGAATCCCCAATCACCAATCGAGATCATTGATCTCGTCATGGATCTCGGTCAACAGTCCTCTGCGCGCGAACTATATGAGTACACACACGCACAGGACTTGGAGATAGAGGTGCTGGTGAATAACGCCGGTGTCTATCACGATAAGGATATCCTGGATGACAGCGAGGGTTTCACGAGCCTCATCATGAATCTGCATATGTACACTCCTGCTATGCTTTGCTATCTCTTCGGCCAGGATATGAAAGCGCGCGGCAAGGGATATATACTCAATGTATGCTCGGTGACGTCCAAGATGGCGGCACAGCGTTTGGGCACTTACGGCGGTACAAAAGCCTTCCTGTCCCATTTCACGCGGGCTCTGCATATCGAATTGCGTCGATACGGCGTATATGTGACGGACGTCAGTCCCGGCGCCGTGGATACAGCTCTCTATTCTATCTCGCCGGTGCTTACCAAGATCGGTAAGTGCCTGGGCATCATCGTCAGTCCGCAGACACTCGTGCGAAGAGCCTTGCGTGCTCTTTTCCATGGCCGGGCAAAAACAACAATACCCACCGTATTCTGGCGGGTACTGTGTTTCCTCATTCTATTGGCACCTACGTGCTTGTTGCGTCTGATACGCCGATTGGGTTGGTTCTAGAGAAGCCGCAGGCTATTGAGGAATATCAACACAATCGCTATCGGAACAAGCCATCGTATCGTAAATACGAAGAATTTGCCGTACCATGTGGTGAAACTGTTGCCCAAGAACCATCCTACGAGTATCGACATGGCCAACGCGCCTATCGGCATCAGATAGCAAGATGTGACTTCGGCAAAAATGTCAAACGTATTCGGCACTAATACGCATACCAATAGCAGCGCTATTGCCATGGCGGATGTGACCAGCACACTCTTGCGTCTGTCCAACGGATGCGGGCGGTGCGAGGTAGCATCCACGAGGAATGCCACCACCACCTCCATCAGCGAGATCGTGGATGTCAGCGCCGCGATACAGAGCAGCGTGAAGAAAAGCACACCGCTGAGCCAGGCAAACGACATCTGCTCGAAGATTGCCGGGAGCACCACAAACACCAGTTCCGGTCCTTCTGCCGGATTAAAACCGAAGGCGAAAACCGCAGGGAAAATCATCATTCCCGCCATAACCGCCACTATCGTATCCAGCACCACCACTTGCAGGGAGGTCATCGGCACATCCTGATTTTCCGGCATATAGGCACCATAGGTGATGAGTGCTCCCATACCGATGGATAGGCTGAAGAAGCACTGCCCCATTGCCACTAATACCACTTTCGGCGATAACTGCGAGAAATCGGTCTTGAAGAAGAACTCCAACCCCACTTTGCTGCCGTCAAGTAGCAGCACGCGCACCACCATGATCACCATCATCACCAGCAATAGCGGCATCAAGATCTTACTGAGCCGCTCAATACCCTTATTCACATCGAACCATAGCACCACCTCGGTTAATATCACCGGAATGACACTTACCAGGATCACTCGCCATGTATTGGTCGTTACTGTCTGAAAATGTGCTGTCAGTTGTGCCGCATCAAAGCCCTTGAAGGCATTCATCACTGCCTCTGCCAGATAATTGATGCACCAGCCGGTCACAACAAAATAGAAACCCATGATCAGCACGGCTGTCACTACGCATAGCCAACTGAGCCATTGCCAGCGATCATTATTGCGCAAGGCGCGGAAAGCTCCGTAGGCACTCTTGCGGGATCGTTTGCCGATCACCAACTCTGTCGTAACAAGCGGCATACCGAAGAGGAGCACACATACCAGATAGATGATCAGGAATATGCCTCCTCCGTTTTCGCCGGCTACATACGGAAATTTCCAGATATTACCCAAGCCGACTGCACTGCCTGCAGCCGCCATGATAACACCTAATTTCGAGGAGAAACCAGTATGCTTGGATTCACGCATGTCTTACGGTTAATCCAGATAATAATCTACGGTCGTCACAACGCGTACATGCTTTACCCAAGGCTGATAGGAGTCGGACTCGATAGAGAACTGACCTTGACTGGCGCGGCGGATAGAACCCAGCGAGCATTGTGCATCGTCTGCAAACTTCTGTGCCACGGCACGCGCGTTCTGCGTCGCCTCCTCAATCATCGATGGTTTGAGTTCCGGCAGACCGTTGAACTGGTAATCCAGATTCCATTTCTCGGTAGTAACGATGATACCCTCTTTGAGCAGCGTGGACTCCTTGCCCTGACTGGCTACAACGAGCTGTACCTTGTCGGTCGATACGATGAGCGATGTGCTCAGCGTATATTTATACTCAGGACGGTTACCATAGTAGCTATCCCAGTTATTGCTGACCGATACACTACCCTGACGGAAATCCGCCTCCTCAAAGCCGAGGGACAGCAGATGTTTCTTCACACGGGCGGTCACTTGCTCAATCTGTGCATAGAGTGCCGGCAGATCATTGCCACTCCATGCATACGACAGCGGCCATACGGCATAATCCGCTTCTACTTCACGGGTACTGAGACCCTTCACGGATACCGCACGGTCCTTGTTAGCAAACTTACTGATACCGCAGTAGATAAACAGGCCTGAAAGCGTCAGACCTAAGGCGATACATACGCCGGCTAATAAATTGCTTTTCATAATTATCAATTATAAATCATAAATTTATTTATCATGCTTATGCTCGTATACGGCCTCCTCCACATTGATGATGTAGTCGCCCATCTTTTCGAGCTCCAGGATGATATCCATGTAGTTGACGCCGGTGGAATAGTCATACTCCTTATCGGTGATAGCCTGCATGTTCCGGCTCTTGAGTTCATCGCGGAAGGTGTTGATCTCGTTCTCCATATTCGTCATCTCATAAAACTCCTCATTCGTGATATTGACGCGCTCGAGGGCCTCTACCATCTTCGTCTGTGCGCCGGTAAGTAAGTAGATCATCTGCTTTACATTCTTTTCCTGCAACTCGGTATAAGTGATGTTGGCTTCGTGCTTATGCTTGATATAGCGCGAGAGGTTGAAGTTCGAGTCGCCGACGGATTCCAACTCGCTTACAATACGCAGCATCTTGTGTACCTCGTGCTTGGATTGATCGGACAGACGACCGTCAGCCACTTGGTTCAGATACTGTGCAATCTCGTACTCCATACGATCGCATATGCCTTCGTATTTCTCGATGCGCGCGTATATCTTCGTGAACTGGGCATCGTCATTCTCGTAGAACAAATCATGAACCATACCGATCATACGCTGCGCACGAAGGGCAAACACATGCACCTCTTTCCAAGCCTGGAGGATAGACAATTCAGATGTGGACATAAGACCACCGGAGATGAACTTGAGTTGGCTGTCCGTATCCCTCTGCTCGGGTTTCGACGGGATGATGAGCATCACGAGTTTCTCCAACCATGGAATGAAACCAATCAGGATACATGTGTTGATGAGGTTAAACGATGTGTGGAAAGTAGCCAATATGGCGTTCAGCTTATCCGGCGATACGTCAGACGGGATACCCGGCGTGAACTCCACGCCCCATACTTTGCATACCGTTCCTACAAACCAGCGGAATACACACAGCACCCATACCACGCCGAATAGGTTGAATACCAAGTGGGCCATTGCAGCACGGCGTGCTTGTACCGATGCCGGTAATGCCACGATATTCGAGGTGATGGTCGTACCGATATTCTCGCCCAATACAAGCGAGATTCCCATGTCTATCGGCAGCACGTGCGTGGAGCAGAGCGTCATCGTGATGGCCATGATAGCGGCTGAACTCTGTACTGCAAACGTCAGTATACCGCCCACCAGCAAATAGAGGAAATAACTGCCGTAGCCCCAACTGGAGGTAGCGATGAAGAAGTTACGTACCGGCGTCATCTGGTCCAGATGCATCTCCGTCGCGTTGATCTTCAGCGTCGTCAAACCCAATAGCAACAACGACAGACCCATCAGGAAATCACCTAGGTTCGCATTCTTCTTTGTGTAGATCAGTGCTACAGCCAGTACGATAGCGGTGTATACCACTAATCGCAGGTCAAACGAACCGCCACCCAGCACCATGATCCATGCCGTGAAGGTCGTTCCGATATTCGCACCCATGATAACGGAGATAGCTTGCGCCAGCGAGAGAATGCCCGCCGAGACGAAGCTGACCGTCATCACTGTGGTGGCCGTAGATGACTGCACAGCAGCGGTGATAAACGCACCGGTGAGCACACCCGTGAAGCGGTTTGTCGTCGCCGTACCGAGTACGTTACTCAACTTACACGGTCCCCCAAACAGCCGGTGCCCTCAAGGGGCATATTCCTCTCGTGCAAGAGAAACGGCTGGACGAGTGGTGTTGCTGTAAGCATCTTTGATGATATATTTGACCCAAAGCACC
>JAFWAK010000057.1 GCA_017507715.1 Paludibacteraceae bacterium
AACTTGATGGTTGATGCCTATACTACTGCGAATGTCAGGACCTATGGCAACTATCATGATTTCGACCCGTACTATAATATGCCGGAGTACCAGTTCTTCAATCAGATAGCGCTGGAGAAAAAGCAGAAGGCGGGTAGCGT
Organism: Paludibacteraceae bacterium; assembly: GCA_017507715.1. Lineage (GTDB taxonomy): Bacteria > Bacteroidota > Bacteroidia > Bacteroidales > Paludibacteraceae > Colicola. The sequence goes on from JAFWAK010000057.1 coordinate 141, forward strand.
AAAGATGGTGAATCTGGACCTCAGCTTCGAGATAGGCGGCCGTATCGGCTATTTGACGGATGCTATCGGTTATGATGTGCCGAAGCGTAAGATTGAGTATCGTTTGGCTGCGTTTATTGACTACGGCGTGCTCGATTTCCATAAAGCCGGTACGAACGACTTCTTCTCCGCGCCGGACTATTATGATCCTATTGCAGCGTATAAGACCACCACGATGATTGATGATCTGCATGTGAACGATATTATGTCCACCCAGAGTAAGGATGAGAACGACAATGCCGTTCCTTTCGCTAAGTCGGTGAATAACCTGATGGTGGGATTGAAATTTACCGTGCTCTTCCAGTTACCGGAGGCAGGTAAGTGCGTCATCTGTCGTGATGCGTACCGCAGTTCAGCTTCCGGCGGGGGCAGCCGCAGAAGAATGAAGTACGAGGAATAACTCATCTTCCTTCACTTCCCGAATCGTACCTTCCGTGGCCACGGATATATGGCCGGTCTCTTCCGACACCACAATACAAGTGGCGTCGGATTTTTCTGCTAAGCCTAAAGCAGCGCGGTGACGCAGACCGTAATGCAGCGGGATATCTTGGTTCTTGCTCACCGGCAGAATACATGCTGCGGCTAACATCTTACCGTCCCGGATGACCAGCGCACCGTCATGTAATGGTGTATTCTTAAAGAATATATTTTCTATTAGTCGCGCGGACACCTGCGCATCCAGGCGCTCGCCCGTATCCACCACTTCCTTCAGACTACCGCCTCCGGCCAGCACAATGAGAGCTCCCGTCTTCGTAGAAGCCATATGACGACATGCCTGCGTGATTTCCAATATCTGCTGGCGGGCACGCGGATCTTCCTCCGTGATACGCGGACGGAATAGTTTCCAACTCGAGAAACGTGAGCCTACGCGGTAGAAGAACATACGTATCTCTTCCTGGAAAATCACGATGAGGGCAATGGCGCCGACGGAGATGATACGGTCGAAGAGTGCACCGGTCAGTTCGAGCTGGAATACGAAGCTCACCAGAAACCATACCAGCACGAAGGCCAGGATACCCCAAAAGAGATTCGATGCACCGGTCTTGCGAAGCAAGCGGTAGGTATAGTATAACATCACTGCCACCAGCAGGATATCAATCACATCCTTGAATCCAAACGAGAAAGCTAATAACTGCATATTAAATCACCAAATATCAATTACAAATTACCAATACGCTCATAGAGCGTCACCGTTTGCACTGCGGCACGAACGTCATGTACCCGCAATATATTCGCGCCGTGCTGGAGGGCATACAGGTGCAGCACCTGCGTGGCACTCAAGCAATCTTCGGGTCGAATGCCTAACGGACGCCAGATCATCGACTTACGGCTCACGCCTACTAATATCGGGCGTTGGTAGGCCTTCAGCATCTCCATCTTCCGCATACATTCATAGTCCGCTTCCGTACTGCCGATGAAGCCGAATCCGGGGTCGAGAATCAGGTCGATATCGTTCATTTCCGGATGGCGCTCAGGCAAAACCAAATCACCCCGCAGCGTCCATATGTACGGTACTTTAAACTCCCGTACCACGGCGTACATTGCTTCGTCTCCGCCCGAAATATCATTGATGGTCATCGGCCCGAATTGCGTCAAGGCGCGGCGGGCGATCTCCGGCCGAAACGTGTCAAGCGAAAGGGGTGTATCCGGCAGTGCCTCACGAATAGCTGCCAGTGCCGGTTCTACTCGCTCCCATTCGGTCTGCTCGTTTGCAAAAACGCTGTTCGGACGTGTCGAACAACCGCCGATATCCAGGATGTCTGCGCCGTCGGCAATAGCGGCCCGGGCCCAGGCAACAACATCTGCTGTGTCTGATAATCGTGATGAGGCGTAAAAACTGTCCGGAGTCACGTTGCCTATGGCCATAATTTGCGTTTTCACGCTGCAAAATTAGTAAAAAGTTCGCAAATATGCAAAAAAATCGCACAAAAATTTGCGTATATGCAAAAAAAGCAGTACATTTGCAGGCTGATTTATGTACGCATGCACAAAAACTATGTATAAAAGTATGAAAAAGTATCTTTTAATCGTATTGGTGGCCATGACGGCTGTTGCGTGTAACCAACGTGAGCTCAACACCCGTGTAAGTAACACCACCGGTTGGAATTATTTTGACCAACGTACTACGAATTTTGAGGCTAACGAAGGTGTAGGCAATGTTAACCCGGTGGGTATGGTGCCTATCCAGGGTGGTTCGTTCACGGTAGGCGAGAAGGATGAGTTCCTCACCGCTCCGCGTAACAACGAGACCCGTACGCTGACTGTTAGCTCGTTCTACATGGACAAGTATGAGGTGACGAACCTGAACTGGAATGAGTATCTGCATTGGTTGGACTTCGTGTTCGGCGCAGTGGCTCCGGAGTTGGTTGACCAGGCTCGTCCTGACCATAAGGTTTGGCGTGAGGACTTGGCTTACAACGATCCGTATGAGGACAACTATTTCGAGCACCCCGCATTCTCGTTCTATCCGATTGTAGGTGTGACGTGGGAGCAGGCTATGGCATATTGCCAGTGGCGTACCGACCGTGTCAACGAGATGGCGCTTATCAATGCCGGTGCTATCGTTATCCCGCCGTTTGCTGATCTGCAGCCGACCGATGACGAGGCTTACAAAGATGAGTGGGAGCAGGAGACCGGCTATGAGATGTATGCATACGAGGAGGTTAGCCCGGAGGATCCGGAGCAGACCGTAACGATGTATCGTCCGAGTTACGAGTGGATTCGTGATAAGTTCGTATTCAATACCGATAAATATCTCATGGATGATACCTATGTACCGGAGTACGGTCGTCGTCCGAAACTGGATAGCTACGGCGCTGAGCGTAAGGTGAATATCGCCGATGGTATCTTCGTGACGGGCTATCGTCTGCCGACGGAGGCTGAGTGGGAGTTTGCCGCTTATGCTCCGGTTGCTGGCGAGGACGGTCTGACCATTGAGGGTAAGGTATATCCGTGGAGCGGTTATCATCCCCGTGACATGAGTAAGAAGAATCTCGGTCAGATGCAGGCTAACTTCGTTCGTGGCCGTGGCGATATGATGGGTGTCAGCGGTGCGCTGAACGACCGTCGTGTCATCACCAACCCAGTGGATGAGTTCGCTCCGAATGATTTCGGTCTATACAACATGGCCGGAAACGTAAACGAGTGGATAATGGATGTATATCGTGAGACTACCTATCAGGAGACCAGCGAGTACAACTCCTATCGTGGTAATATCTATAGCCGTCCGGTATTGGATGACAATGGTAAATTCGAGATGGACTCCACCGGTTGCGTGAAGATCACTTGGGGTAAAGAGGATGATAAGCGTGACGTGCTGGATGGTGATTTCGCCAGCCTGATCGATACCGACTATCCGTTGGATACCGTTGGTGTAGCTAACCTCAGCGAGATCAAGCAGGACCCGACCGATATCCTTGCTCCGCGTGTAACCAAGAAGAGCCGCGTGTACAAAGGTGGTTCGTGGGCTGACCGTATCTATTGGCTCAACCCGTCCACTCGTCGTTATCTCGACCAGGATAAGGCTTCGTCCAAGATCGGTTTCCGTTGCGCTATGTCGACGCTGGGTGACCAAATCCCCGGCACTCCGGTGCAATAACCAACAACCATTAACCAATAACCAATTAAGTTATGAATTTCCCCGGAAATATCAAATATACCAGCGAACATGAATGGATTCGCGTGGAGGGTAATGAGGCCTATGTAGGCATCACGGATTATGCGCAGTCGGAGTTGGGTGAAATCGTGTTCATCGATGTTCCGACGGAGGGTGAGACGGTGGCTCAAGGCGAAGTCTTCGGTTCTATCGAAGCAGTGAAGACGGTGAGCGACCTCAACATGCCTGTAACGGGCGAAGTGCTGGAGATCAACGGCGCGCTGGATGCCCAGCCGGAGTTGGTCAACAACGACCCGTACGGCGAGGGATGGATCATCCGTATCAGCGTTAAAGATCCGGCCGAACTGGACAGCCTTATGGATGCTGCTGCATACGAGGCAAGCCTCTAATCAGCACTTCTGAAAACAGAAAAAAGCGACTCGAAAGGGTCGCTTTTTTGTGCCTATATACAACATTTTGTGTTTTATCACTCTGTTAGAAAATTGTAAAGTGCACTTTACAAAAGTAAGAAAATTGGCACTTTTTGCAACAAATTGTTGTACAATTTGAATAATTTTTATATCTTTGCGCCCGTATTTTCGTTTTTTAGAAGCGACAAACAATCAATTTTATTATTAACAATAAAGCTTATGAAGAAACATTTACTCATGTTGTTTGCGGTCATTGTGGCTGCGACAATGAGCCTCAGAGCCCAAACAATCGTTATTGATGACGGCTTTGAGAATGGTATTCAGGACAGCATTTGGACTCAGGAGTTTGTCTATGGCAATCATCCATGGGGAGTTGAGAGCGTAGAGGATGGTCTCGCGTTCCCAGCTACTGTATGGCAGGGTTCAAAGCGTGCTTACTTACGCAACACATCGGGTGAGACCGAAGGGTATGTCACTCGTTTGGTTAGTAAGGTGATGGATCTGAGTCCGGAAGTGATTTATCAGCCGGAATTGATTTTCTGGTATGCAAATCCGAAATGGACGGCAGATCGTGATACCTTACGCGTTTTGTATCGCACGGATGTGAATGCCAAATGGAAAAAGTTAGCTGAGTTTAGCACGGCTTCGGCAAGTTGGCAAAAGGTTAAACTCGAACTGCCGGAGGTGAATGCGACCTATCAGATTGCGTTCGAAGGAACGGATAATCTGGGACGTGGTATCGTATTAGACAGTGTAAAGTTGCGTTCTGCACCTCAGTGTACGACTCCGCATGACATTACTATCAACAACCAAGGAGCTGGTAAAGTCAATATCGCATGGAATGCGAGTTGGGATGCCAATTTCTATGAGTTGATTGTAGTAAGTGAGAAGATTGATCCGGATACGATCGCAAATGTGCCGGATTCGTTAATTGGCTATCATGGAATGGTTAATGGTCTTCAGCAGAATTACGATGTAACACTGGTTTCCGGTGAGTATTACTACATTTATTTGCGTTCGATCTGCGAGACGGAAAACTCCACATGGAACAGCGAGGACCCCAATCAGGGTGAGTATCGCTTCCGTGTAAAGGCGACAAAGACCATTCCTTATACGTATGATTGCAACATGCCGTACCAGGCCGGCTACGTGAATCGTGATCCGGAATGGACATGGAAGGGTACTACCCATGCTCCGATGATTAACACACATCAAGGAGCAGAGGATTTGGTTAAATACTCTCTTGATGGTACGCGTTGTATTGTGTTCACGGGTGCAAATAATACCACCAGTCCGATTGTGGCAGGCGAGTATTCGTATGCAGCATCTCCGGCTCTTACGGATCCGAATAATGCCAATTTTAAACTTGGTCAATGCCAAGTGCGTTTCTGGAGTACGGTTTATACTTACACCGGTCGTACTTATGCCCATAGCATCATCGTGGGCGCTATTACTGATCCGGAGGACTTTACTACCTTTGAACCGATTGATACTATCAGTGTATGGGGTACTTCTACATTCCAAGAGAACATAGTTGACCTATCTTCTTATGAAGGAGATGCTTCGTACGTTGCTTTTGCCAGTGCGTTTGATACGCGTAATATCTTCTTCCTCGATGACATCACGGTTGAGTATATCCCAGAGGGTTTGCAGACGCCGACCGCTATCAGCGTCAACCCGCTGAATCAACAGAAGGTAACCATCACGTGGAAGGGTAATTCACCGCAGTACAACGTGCTGATTACCAAGGAGGAAGTGGATCCTGCTAATCCGGATAAGAGTGCTATCGTGGAGACGATGACGGTTCAGACGAGTCGTTATATCACCGATATTCTCGAGCCTGATCATAACTGGAAAACTCCGTACTATGTTTACGTACAGGGTGTGAATGGTGATAAGAAATCGGCTTGGAGCTATCGTTATCCGTTCGTGACGATGCCGGAGAAAAAAGCGCTTCCGTATACTTTTGACTTTGAGCAAAAGAGCGGTGCCACCTATACGATTGGTGAGAATGCTGCTACATTCTATCCTAAAGGATTGGGTATTTTCTCGAACGATCCGGAGTATCCGCATCTATACACTACGAATTACTACAAAGGTTCTTCGTGTCTTTATTTGACCAAGGACCCGGGTAACGACTCGTGGATTACATTGCCGATGGTAGAGGATCTCAAGGCGACGCAAGTGTCCTTCCAATTGAGTGGTAATACAACCCCGTCGCAGGCTCATGCCACTCTCGGCATCATGACTAACCCGATGGATATCAATACCTTCATCCCGGTTAGTGATTTTACGTTGGCAGAGAAGGGTTATACGCTTTGTTATGCTAACTTCCTTGAATATGATGGTCCCACCGATGGTGTTATCGCTATTGTTTGGACGGATGTAGAGGGAATGGCTAAGAATACTATTAACTACATTGACGAATTGAAGGTCGAGGAAATTGCGCAGTGTCTGCCTCCGGTTAATATTGAAATCGAGGCTGAGCCTACCAAGGCTCTTATGTCTTGGGGCAAGTCTGACGCTACCACATGGGAGATTATTCTTGCCAAGAAAGAACCGGTTTCCGAGACTCAACGCAGCAAATCCCTGACGGAAATTGCTGCCCTGGAGCATGTGGTAATGGTTGATACACTCACGTGGAATGATGTTCAGAGAGCTCCGGAGTTCACATTGAACGAATTGGAGCCGGCGGAAACCTATTATTTCTATGTTCGCACAGTATGTGGCGATGAGAGAACATGGTGGGTATCTGCTTCCTTCAGTACGGGTTGTCCTGATGAATGGCCGTTCCCATACAAGGAGAATTTTGAGAAATTCTCTTCTTCTGTGAAGGCCTATCCTTGCTGGCAGTTCGGTGAGTATGGTACTGCCACCGGTTATCCGATGACCTATAGTCCGTCTTCGGGAGCAATGGATGGTTGGACACTTGAGTTATGGTCCACTTCGACGACGCACCGTAATGCCGTCATCATGCCTGTAGTGGAAGGAAATATCAATAACATGATGTTGCAACTCGATGCACGTCCGTATAGTGCTACCGGTCAATGCTGGTTGTATGTCGGTTCGATGGCTAACATCAACGATTGGACAACCTTCGTTCCGGTTGACTCGTTCTATATTAATGGTGGTAATGAGTTCTTTAAGGTTCGTATGGACCTGTCTGACTACACCTTTGTTCACAACAACATTGCATTCTCGTCCGGTTTGGGTGACCCGACGGTATCAATGACCAGCAGTGACCTGCTCATCGATAATGTGGAGTTGAAGCCGAATAACTGTATCGAGGCATGGAATGTGAAGGCTACGGATATTCAGCCGAATTCTCTGGATATTACCTGGGGCGGAAGAAACCCGGATAATAAATGGGAGGTGAAGGTGCTGAATAAGTACGCTAAGCTGGAAAACAATGAGATTGCTTCTTACAAACCGGCTGATGTGGTAGTTGAAGATACCGTCTTTATCGGTAAGACATTCCATTTGGAGGGCCTGACGGCGAAGACTAAATACTTCTTCTATATCCGTTCGCTTTGTGGTGATAGTATCTGGTCTGTGGATAGTGTGAAGACCGGTTGTACACACCTGGTTCCTCCTTATAAAGAGACGTTCGAGACCTATTCGAGTGGTACGACCTTTAATGCAAGTTATCAAGCAGACTGCTGGACCGGGGGTATTAATTCAGCAACGGCTGCTGCAACCAATTATCCGTATATCTACAAGAGCACTACCTATGCTTCGTCCGGTTCGAATGTATACCGTATAAACGAGAGTAGTTCGTATGCTCCCGCTTGGGTAGCTACACCGGAGATTGAGTGCGATAACATGGCTAAGTTGGCAGTATCGTTCACATTCTATGCTTCTACCTCTTATTGGGGTGTATGGGGTGTAATGACCGATCCGGAAGACTTGAGCACATTCGTTGCACTTGACTCGCTGAAGGGTACTGCTGCAAAGGTATCTGTTACGGTTGATCTCGCTGACTATGAGAATGTTATCCCGGCTAATGCAAAATATTTTGCATGGAGAGGACGTTATGCAGCTGCTGATTTGTTCTATATCGACGATGTGTCGGTAGTCAACCTGACTTGTCCGTTGACCAAGCCGAGTTATTCCGCTTTAACGGCAGAGACAGTACGTATCAGCAGTGGTCTGCGCACCAATAATGGTGATTGGGTATTGTTGATTACGACAAAAGAGATTAGTCCTGATTCGTTGGCTAACCCGGACTATGTAGTAGCTGATTCGCTGATTGTATATCGCGATACGATAAGCACGCGTTCTGAAACCGTTATCGGTTTGATGGAGCAGACGGATTATTACGTAGCTACTGCATCGCTCTGTGATGATGGTATTTCGCCATGGAGTACGACCTCCTTCCGCACGCCGTGTAAGGCTATTACGCCGGAGGCGCTGGGTACGATTACGTTCTCGAAAAATGAAGGTTACGAAAGCGGATCAAGTGCGCGTTATCTGCCTTGCTGGACAGTGGGTAACAAGTCCGGAAATGCAGGCGCAACGTCGACCTACATTCCGTACGTGAATACCACTTCCACGTATATGCATAACGGTAATCAATTCCTGAACATCTATTCATATGTATCTACTTCTACTTCGTACGACGGTGCATATGCTATCATGCCGGAGTTGAATGTAGATGATATCAGCAAATATCAGGTGAACTTCTGGGCACGTACCAACACCGGTACTGCTGCTACGTATCATAATAACATGATTATCGGTGTTGTTACCGATCCTGCTGACCTCAATACCTTCGTGGTAGTGGATACGCTGACGCTCAGCAAGACTGCATATGAATACTTCTCTGTTTCGCTTGAGAATTATGAAGGCGACTATTTGGGTAACAAAGGCCGCTATATCATGTTCATGACGGAGACGGGAGTAAGTGGCGCATATGCTTATGGTTATGCCTATGTTTCCGAGATCTCGGTTGGAAAGATCCCGACCTGCCGCAACGTGACTGCCTTCACGGTGGACAGCATTGCTGAAGAAGCTGCTGTAGTAAGTTGGAAGCAATACAGCGACAGTTATCGTATGATGGTGGCTGATGAGGTTGTGGCTGATACCGCTAAGGCAACGTATAAGTGGTTGATTGACTCGGTTGTAACCAAGACGGATTCTGTCCTTATTACCGGTCTGCAGCCTGCTACGCGCTACTTCGTATATGCGCAAGCATTGTGTGACGGTGGTGACAGCAGCGATATCTCTGTGGCTTATGCAGAAATCTTCACCAATTGTCCGGAGACCAAGGGTGTGCCTGTTCCTTTGAAGGAGAACTTCGAAGGCTTCGCAACCGGTGCTTATGAGCATGAGTTGGGTTGCTGGTTGATGGCGGACTACAATGGTACGGCTTATCCGAAGATTCTGAAGCCGGGCAGCGGTGCGCAAGATGGCAATATGCTTGAGTTGTGGTCCACTTCGACATCTCACCGTTGCGTGGCTATGATGCCGAAGGTACAAGGCAACCTCACAGACTATATGTTGAGCTTCGATGCTCGTTCGTATGGCGTGAGCAGCAAATCTGTTCTGTATATCGGAACAATGAGTGATATTACGGATTCGACAACGTTCGTTCCGTTCGATACACTTTATATGGATGGTGGTAATGTATTCTACCATAAAGATCTTATTTTGGCTGATTATACATTGGCCCACGATCATATCGCATTCTCGTCCGGTTTGGCAGAGACGCTGGAATTGGCGAGTGATATGTATCTGGATAATGTACGAATCGGTATGCCGCCTTCGTGCTTCGCTCCGACACTTGAAGCTGGTAAGACGACCTTGACGACTGCGGAAGTGATTATCACTCCGGCTAAGGAAGGTAATAACCTCTGGCATCTAGTTGTTCTGCCTGATTCGGTTTACACGAAGATGGAAGAAGATAAGATTAATGCTCTTCTGGATACTACGAGCAACTATCTCGTAGCTGATTCGGTTAACGTTGTTATCTCCGACTTGGCACCGGGTACTGTTTACCAAATTTATGCTCGCACCGTTTGTGGTGGCGAAGATGGTAGCAGTGAATGGACCACTAAGCCGACAGCAGTACGTACGAAGTATTACTATAAAGATAGTTACTTCTTCGGCTTCGAGCCGGAAGAAGGTTGGGAGCGCAGTCAGTTCTCCACTTCGGATAACTACATCATGCATCCTGCTATTGAAGCCGGTTGCGTCCCTCTCGGATCCACTCCGACCAGTTATTCGTACGTGCCTCACGCTATAACATCTACAAGTACCAACTACAACTATGGTTATGGCCCTGGCGATTGGAGTAAGGGTAAGTTTGGTGTTCGTTGGAATGCTACTGCTTCCTATTACGGCCAATATATGATTATGCCGGCTGTTGAAGAGGCACATGACCGTTCGTTCGAGTTCAAGTTCCGTAATGGTTATATGTACCCGAGTGGAGGCAAGCAAGTTATCACTTCTTCCAATAATGTAAGCATCGAGGTGGGTACAGTGGATAAGTTCAAAGGTATGGAGACCTACCAGAAACTGGCCACAATCACTATGGATAAGTTGCCTGCAAGCATCGAAGCAACAGAAGCAAATGATTGGCAGTGGCGTAGCTATACATTCGACATCGACTCGGCTACGATTGCTGACAAGCAGATTGTATTCTATCAGGCTCAAAAGCCTAAACAGTCTAACTATCCGTACATTGATAACGTGAAGTTGGATGCGCCGAAGGGCTTCGGTATGGTTTCGTTGAAGAAGATAACAACAGAGGCCACGAAAGCAACCGTTGAATGGGATAGTACAGGAGGCCCGTGGAACTTGTATATCTTGAAAGAGAACGGTGACACGTTGCTACGCTATGAAAATCTCTCGACAGTTACTTCACAACTCGTTGAAGGTCTGACTCCGCAGAGCATTTATACGGCAGTTCTGATAGCAGCGAATGCACCTGCAGGTACGAAATATTACGTATCTGATAAGCGAGAATTACGTACGCCGTGTCTGCCGATTGAGGCTGATGCAAATGGCGAGTTCTTCTGGGACTTCAACGACAAGAGCGAATGGGAGCGTTCGGATGTGCTCGTAGGTAACAATACCGTTACCGACTCTGCTTACTACAAGCCCGGTTGCTTCACGGTAGGAACAACCTATACAAGTGCACAGACAACGACTTCTGTTTACTACAACTGGCTCATCCAACGTAAGGGCTACCTTTATACCAGTGCTCCGACGACGAAGGGTACGACAGCGACCTCTACTGCTCGTTATGAGTACGGTCGTGGAGACAGTCCGTGTCTGCGTTTGTACATGTCTTCTACTTATAAGACATCGTATCTCGTACTGCCGGAACTCAACTGCTCGTTCGATACGATGATGATTGAGTTCTATGCTCGTCAGTTTGCAAACTACGCAGAGGATTACGGTACGGCTGCAAATCAGAATAAGATTATCAGTACTTCCTATTTGGGCGCTACGTATGGACACGAAATCATTGTAGGCACACTGACCGATCCGCATGACTTCAGCACGCTGGAGGTAATTGATACCTTGACATACAAGCAGACCAACCTGACGACTGCCAACTTGGTTCATCAAGATCCGGCCGGCTTGCGTTACTGGGAGAAGATGCAGTTGCCGTTAGCTAGTGCAAAGGGTAAATATATAGTACTCTATGTTCCTGGCGACAAGACGACATTGTTCTTCGTGGATGACCTCAGCATCAAGGCTGTGGGCGACAACCTGTTCGCTCCGTCTGGTGCAAGAATTACCGGTGTAACAGCTACGACTGCTTCCTGCACCTGGAATGTGAGACATCCGAATATCCAGAGCGTAATCGTTCTGATGGATGCAGATGGTGAGCAAGAGTTGAAGCGTGATACGATTGCTGGCACTACTACCACGTACACAATCGAAGGCTTGACGCCTGGTACCGGTTATCAGTGGTATATGTACCAGACCAATGGTGAGGTAAATACCTCTAAGACGCCGAACGTAAGCTTCTACACTGAGTGTGTCGCTATTACTCCGGCATACACCACCGGCTTTGAGTTGGAGGATGGCTGGAAACTCGTTCCGGGTCAGACTTCGGCAACGTACAAGCAGGCGATGTGCTGGGTTTACGGCAATGCCGGTACGGCAGCATGGTCGTCAAGCTATGAGGGCTATAACCAAGCCAACACATCGACTTATCGTTACAGCCACTCCGGTGGTTATGCAGTTCGTCTGGAGGCATATAGTACAACCCACCAGCCGTATATCGCTATGCCGGCTATGGATGTGAATGCATATGACACGCTGCAGATTAACTTCTGGATGCGTCCGGGTTATCAGTATGCGGAGACGTATAGTTCCAAACCTAGTCAGATATACTATCAGTATACACTTGGTTCTACCGCTTCTACTGCTGATTACTACTACTCGAAGGCTATCATCGTAGGTACGATGACCGACCCGAATGATGCGACTACCTTTGTGCCGATTGATACCGTCAATTATTCTGGTACATTCAAGGTAGGTGATTTGGCTACCTCTGCTAATGAATACCTCTTCCAGAAGAAGAAAGTGGTACTTACTGGCGCTACAGGACCGTATATCGCGTTCATGACAACGCTGTATGCTAAGGGCGAGACGCGCAAGTCTTCATACGACTATATGTGGCTTGATGATATCTCCTTCTCGGCTATCCAGCATTGTGAGGCTCCGGAAGAGTTGAATTCTGACGATGTTACTGCTTCTAGTGCTGTGCTCAGTTGGCCGGCTCAGGAGGGCGCAGAGAAGTATCTCCTCCAGGTATCGACCGATATCGATTATGCAGACGAAAACGCATTTGCATTCAACGATACGGTAACGACGAATACGTACAAGGTAGAAGGCCTGAAGAGCCACACCGAGTATATCTGGCGTGTACAGACTATCTGTGGCGCAGACCTCGGCGAAAGTGAGTTCTCACAGAATGCATCCTTCTTGACATTGCGTACTCCGTTCTTCATCGAGCAGTTCGCAACGGCTAGTTTGGATGCCGACTGGGCATTCGCTACGAACCCTGCAGCGCTTGTTATCGACAGCACTGATGTCGAGTTTAGCGGTAGCAATAGTACCACGTACGGATTCAAGCGTATCACAGACAGTTACGGTATTTCCGGTTCGCACTACTGTGTGCCGTTCTACTCCAGTACAACGACTACGAGTACGACATATGACTACTACTGGCTGATTTCGCCGGTTATCTGCTTGAATGATACTGACAAAGCGCACCTTGCTGTGGATCTGGCATTGACTCAAGTGAAGAGTGGTTATACACCGACTGCTGATGCAGTAACGGAGGCAAATATGGCTGATGACTATGCATTCTTGATTGCAATTTCCGAAGACGGCGGTAAGACCTGGAAGAAGGAGAATATCCTCGCTATCTGGAATAATAACCTGCCTGCAGGAAGCCAGTTGCGTGATCTCCCGTCTTCCGCAAGAAGGTACCGTTTCGACCTCTCGAAATATGCAGGCAAGAACATTCGCGTAGCATTCTATCGTCAGGCTGAGACATACCTCGCTGCCGGTTGCGCCGTGCATATGGGTAATGTTCGTGTTGCTTACTACGATCAGATTGCGGATGTTGCAACGGCTTGCCAGTATGAGGATGTCGCCCTCAATGGATTCGAAATCGACGGAGATAACACCAAGCCAGGTAAGAATTCGTTCATGCGTTTGGATTTGGCAGCATACATGGATGCCATGAAGGGCGCGCGTGATACGGTATTCTCGCTCGATGTAGATGTTATCGAGGTTTCGGAAACTCTGATGAGTGACACTATCTGTGAGGGCGAGACCTATACGGATATCAACTTCACCGGCAAGGAACGTACGGGTATCTATCGTCGTAAACTCCAGTCGGTTGAGCATTGCGATAGTTTGGTAACCCTCAACCTGTATGTTACCCCGCGTGCATATGCAGAGGATGAGGTGGTTGCTCTCTGCCAGGGTGAGACCTACACATGGAATAACGTTGTTTACAACCGCGCCGGTCTCTACCGTGATACCACTGTTTCGGCAGCGGGTTGCGATAGTATCATGACGCTGGTACTCAGCTTCCATGCGGACGAAGATACCATCTACGATGCCGTACGTGTATCGAATGACGAACTTCCGTTCACCTATGCGAACGAAAGCTATCCGTATATCCCGGGTCAGGCTCCGATTTACTACTCGACTGAGAGTGCCTTCGGAGTTTATACCGACACCGTACTTGTTCAGGGTGTGAACTGTACAGCTGTACTCGTCCTCACCACGGAGATCTACGATGCTCATGAGGGTATCAACAATGTCGAGTTCGGCGAAGGCGCTCGCAAGATTATCTTCCGCGACAACCTGTACATCATCTGCAATGATGAGTGGTACAACGCTGCCGGTCAGAAGGTAAGCGACCCCCGCAAATAAGTTCTGATTCATCAGAATAATTCACAGAATGGGCTGCTCTCGGGCAGCCCTTTCTGTTTTTTCTTTTGTCTGCGTTTTTGCCATTTTGCTGACAAAATGAAGAAAAAATAACGAAAAGTGCGTAAAAACTTGCACAAATGGGATTTTTTTCGTACCTTTGCCGCCCGAATGTTATTTGTGTAAGGCGAATGCCTGTGAGAAGATATATATTCATAGTATCGTTGGCGCTATGCAGCGTGCTTGCAAATGCGTTCACGCGCCTCACGCCCGAGACCGCTCATTTCGTGTCCCTGCATGGTGACGCGGGCTACTCGGCGCTCTTGCATAATGTGCCCGATCTGCCGCCTTCTGCCGGTATGAGCACCATGATTGGTGTGGACTATCGCCTTTTCCATAATAATTTTATTTTCTCCGCCGGTGTGGAGGGTATGTATGAGTTCAATGTCAACCGCATGGATGAGTTGGATGTGACCATCCCGATGATGGATACCGAGGGAGAACTCTTCAATATGCATGTGCTCGTGGATAAGTCCACCGACCTTGCGCATATGGTCAACCTCAATATTCCGATTCTCTTCGGTGGCGAGTGGGGGCGTTTCTATTTCATGGTCGGCCCGAAAGTGTCGCTCAATTTCTACGGCTCTACTTCCTCGAAGGCTCAGATCACGACCTATGGCGAGTATGACCGTGCTTACGACGATTTCTATGATATGCTGAACCACGGCTTCGTTTCCAATCAATATATGGGTAGCGCGTCTGTGCCGCTCAAATGGAATATGAATATCTTGGCGCATATGGAGATCGGCGGCCGTATCGGACATATGTTCAAGCATAAGCAATTCCGTCTCAATCCCGATAAGATACGTATGTACGTGGCGGCGTATGCCGATTTCGGCGTGCTCAACCTGCATACCGGTACTAACGGCGAGCCCGTCTTCGGTTGGCGTGAGACGGAGGAGGGTGTTCAGTTCTTCAGCCAGCCGCTGATGAATAGCACCCTCTCCAATGGCGCTACTTTCCGCAATCTCAATGTGGGCATCAAGTTTACCGTGGCATTCGAGATGCCGAAACATGGCAAATCCTTCTTATATGACGAATATCAATCCGAGCGTGACTATCGCAAGCGCGGTGGTAACCAGGGTTATAAAAATGGTAAATAACGCATGAAACGAATCATCTCTATACTTCTTATCGCAATGGGTATGGCTACCGTCGCTCCGATGGTATCCCTGGTAGATAATGGCGTAGCGGCTGTGTATGCCGTAGATGCAAGAGCGAAAGCTAAGGCGCAACGTGAAAAAGAGAGAGCCAAACAGGCTAAGGAACGCGAGAAAGCCAAAGCGAAAGCCGCCAAAGAGCGTGAGAAAGCTGCGGCCAAGAAGAAGAAAGAGCAGGCGAAAGCCGCTGCCCAGAAGCAGAAAGAGCGTGAGAAAGCCAAAGCCCGGCAAGCAAAGGCGCAGCAGGCTAAATCGAACGCCAAGCAGACTGCTTCCGCTAAACCGGCAGCGCCGAAGGCTAACCCGAACCTGACGGCTGCGGAGGAGAAAGAGCAATACATGGCTGCGGTTGCCGCTATCGATAAGGATAACGCCAAAGCTATTGCGTATAACGAACGCGATATAGCTCATCGTCTCGGTTTCTGGGGTCAGATAGGTTATAGCAACCTCTTCACATCCGGTATCGCCTATGATGCAGATGCCCGTACGGGTTTCCAGAACAAGGATAAGGGATATGTAGGCGGCGGTCTCGGTCTGGGTTACCAACTGCGTTACAAACAGATGTTGATGACCGTAGGTGCGGAGTTTAATTTCTATAACTCCGTCATGGGTATCGTCAATACGGACGAGGGTATGTTCAACCGTTCGTACGGTATGCAGCCCTATGCCGCTACGATGACGTATAATTATTCCTTCAGTCCGCTCAAGGATAAGCTCATCGGCGGTTTCGTACAAGTGCCGGTTCTCTTCGGTATGGAGCTCAAGAATCTCCCGCTCTTCTGGCAAGCCGGTCTCAAAGTCGGCATGGGTGTCATGGGTATGTCCTCTGTCAGCGGTACGCTCACCACTTCCATCGAGGATAAGGAGCTCATCGGTGGCCTGACCGATATGTATAACCACTCGCTGGTTACCGACCAGGACTTCGAGCGCGAGACCACGAATGTCAAGTTCGGCCTGAACCTTGCAGCGCATGCCGAAGTGGGTGTTAACCTTGACCAGTGGATCAACGCTTCGCCGCGTGTCCGTGCGTCGCTCTTCGTGGACTATGGTTTCCTCAATTCGCTCAACTATACGCCGGCAAACGGTGCACAGGATATCCCGACGCAGATGCTCGTAGAAGCTAACCCGCTGAACTTCCCGGCTAACTCTGCTTTGGCTACTACTTCGGCGGCTACGGCCAAAGTTAATCCCTTCCTCGTAGGCGCCAAACTGGCGGTATGGTTCGATCTGCCGCGTCAGAAGAAATATACGCATGATTACCCGAAGGCTCCGACGCCGCGCATGGGTGTATTCATGTATGATGAGAATACGGCTCTTGCCCTCGGTGGCGTAGCGGTGGAGATTACCAATACCGAGACCGGCAAGACCATGCAGAAGAATACTAACCGTCAAGGTCTGCTCCAAGGCCGCTTTGCTGCCGGCACCTATCGCGTTTCGGCTACTAAGAACGGCTATTATCCTTCGGATACCGTGCTTCAGACGGTGGAGGAGTTCACCTTCGATACCCTCCGTCTGGCGATGGAGCGCATTCCGGCACCAATCATCTATACGCTCTGTATGAATGTGTATGACGCCGAGACCAAAGAGCCGATTGAGGCAGCTGTTCGCTTGACCTCTACCAAGGATTCTGTGGTGCTCTATGCTGCCCAGTCGTCGGACGACGGCTTCATTGAGACGCCGCTCACCGAAGGTGACTATATCGCTCACCTCAGCGGACAGGGTTATATGTCGAAGGACGACACGCTCCATTTCGTGCGTGATACCTTCGATCTCTACCTGCAGCATATCAAGCCGGGTATCAAGGTGAAGATTGAGAACCTCTTCTTCGCTACCAACAAGACGTATATCCTGCCGCAGTCTGAGCAGGCGATGTCTGACCTTGCGAATTTCCTCTTGGAGAACCGCACCGTCACTATTCGCATCACGGGTCACACCGACGCTGTCGGTACCGACGAGGCCAACCAGATTCTGTCTGAAGGCCGTGCGAACGCCGTACGTGCCGACCTCATCAAGCGTGGCGTAGAGGCGGAGCGTCTTGAGGCCGAAGGTAAGGGCGAGAAAGAGCCGGTGGCTGATAATGACACTGAAGAGGGTCGTCAGCTCAACCGTCGTGTAGAATTTACAATCACCGGTACTGCCGGAGAAGATATTGAACAGGTCTTCTAAACTGAATACTGAAAACTGAATACTTATGAGGAAAATCCTCGCGACATATATAACTCTTCTGTTCTGTGCAATTGCTTTCGCGCAGAACCCGATGGCGACAGGTATCCCGTATTCTTGCTCGTTTGAGGAATCGGAGGATTTGTCGGCATGGGTGATGAATTATAGTACACCAACGGCCAACGACAAGTGGATAGTCGGCTCGGCAGTCCATAGTGAGGGACAACGCAGTATGTATATCTCGGCGGACGGAAAGAATCCTGTATGCGGTAACAGACCCAATGTGGTTGTTTCGTACTTGCGTTTCAAATTCCCGACTGCTACAAGCCAGAAGAACTATGACATCAGTTTTGATTGGAAAGGAATAGGTGATTCGGCCAAGTCGAAATTGTATGTGATGGTGTGTCCTGAGCAACAATTGTTTAATGCCGGAAACTATAACATTGACAATATTGCCAAATCCGCGAGCGGAGTCTTGTCGCCGAATGTGATTGACAATGCATGTCAGCAATTAGGCGAGTCAAGAGAGCGGTTTGTTTGCGGAAGCGAACAATGGCTGAATATATCCTTATCCAACGAAGTGAGGGTAAGTTCCAATAACTCCAACTATCCCTTCGCTATCGTATTTATCTGGGTGAATTCTTATATAGGAGAGAGCGCTCAGAGATCCAGTATCTGTATTGATAATTTGCAGATTGGCGATGCAACACTGAAAAAACCAACTAAATTAATAGTAGAACCTATCTGTGATGACTCCGTTCTAATGGTTAGTTGGGAGAGCGGATTGTCGGAGTTTGAGGTACAGTATCGTAAGGTGGGTACGAGCACATGGCGTCGTCAAGATGGTATCACGGATGGCGTAGAGGGATTCACACGTGACGGACTGAAATGTTCATATCCCTTGCATCGTATTGGAGAGGGTAGTTATGATGTGCGCGTTCAAGGAAAGAATGAGAGTGGAAGTATCCGCACGAATTTTACCTATAAGAACCAAATACTTGTGTATTGTCCCGAGAATCACTGTATAGATTATCTCAATTTCAGTAGTCCAAACTTGGTATGTACTTACGGTCATGAATGGGGCAACCAAGGCGAAACGCCGTTCTCGAATATCGGCGCTGTGGACTTCGGTCCGGATGCGAAAGAGAGTAGACATACGCGTCACGTGGATCCGTTGGAATTAGACCCGCGTACCGATTCCTGCTTGCATACTGTGCCTAGCGGGGCCCTTGCTTCTGTGCGTCTCGGTAACTGGAATGCCAGTTATGAAGCGGAGACGATGACCTATAGTTTCGTAGTTGACTCCGCGAATCAGGGTGTTTTGATTATTAAATATGCCGTGGTTCTGGAGAAACCGGGTGAGGGATGTGGAGATCCGGGCTTTAATATGGAGGTGCTGGATGAAAACGATAATGTGATTGATGAGTCTTGCGGACGTGCCGACTTTTCGTATTCCGATGCAGTGAATGCTGGATGGAATCGAACTAAAGATGATAAGGTGGCATGGAAGGATTGGACGACTGTCGGCGTGAATCTCCAGCCGTATAACGGTCAGACCGTGAAAGTGCGTTTCAAGACCTATGACTGCGGTGCCGGAGGACACTTTGGCTATGGTTATTTCACATTGGATTGTGCTTCTGCGCATCTGGAGACGGAGAACTGCGGTAACGATGCCAAGATAGAGTGCTACGCACCGGAAGGGTTCAGTTATTTATGGTTCAACGAGGCGGGAGATACCGTAGGTACTGAGCGCGAACTGATCGTGGATCCGGGTCGTCAGGAATATACCTGCCAAGTGAGCTTCATTGAAGACCCTCAGTGCTATTTCGAAGTAAAGACCCTGTCTGCGCCGCGTTTCCCGGTAGCAGAGTTTACAGCGGATCCGATCTACGACCAATGCTCCAGCAAGCTCAAGTTCCATAATACCTCGCATGTCATGAATAAGTATGACGGTGAGGAGAATCATACGCAAGAGCCGACAGAAGATTGCCACTGGTATTTCCGTCGTCTCTCGGATAACACGATCACAGAGTCCTATAACTGGAATCCGGTTTATACCTGTCCGGTCTTAGGTGACTCGATTGAGGTGACCCTCGTGACATATATCGGTGTGGATAATGCCTGTGATACCATGCATGTCGATACCTTCGTCACGCCGAATATTGTACCCGTACCGACCGTCTTCCATATGGTAACATGTCCGGAAGAACCGGTATATTTCGGAGACCAGTGGTTCAATACTGATACCACCTATGTGGGAGTCTTCCCGAATTTCGCCGGCTGTGACTCCACCTCGACGCTTCATCTCAATGTATGGCCCAAGCCGCAGGATTTCTATCGTCATGACTCCATCTGTTCGGACGGAAGCGTGATGGTTAATGGCATCAAGTTCACCGAGCCGGTTGAGAACTATCTGATTATGATGAAGACCAGCCACGGTTGCGATAGCGCAATGTATTTCACGCTGACCGTGAACGAACGCATCCAGACGGATGTGCCGCAGTGGTCCTTCGCTTGCGCCGATGATGATGAATTCAATATCATCTTCGATATCAACGCCGGTCAGTACGATAGTCTGGAAATCAAGTTCAATACGCCCGAACTGCGGGATACCACGCTGTATAATAACGAGACGCATATCGCTATTCCGTATCCGGTTACGGTGCTGCCGGGCCATTATATGGCGACGCTCAAGTTCTATCAGTTCTGCTGCGGTACGCATACCGAGGTACGCGATGTGGACATCCGCTACCGCGCTTCGATCGTAGAGCAGAAATGGAATGACGTGCTGACCGTGCTTGCGCCTAAGTACAACGGCGGCTATGAGTTCACGGCCTTCCAGTGGTATAAGAACGGCCAACCGATACCGGGCGAGACGCGTTCGTATCTCTATCAGGACCTCGACTTCACGGCCGACTACTACGTAGTAGTAACCCGTCCGGACGGCATACAGATGGCTACTTGTCCGATCACGCCGGTTTACCATGAGCAGCAGTCCGACTATCCGACCATTGTGCCGGCTAACCAGATGGTTCGTATCCGATTGGATAATCCGACCAAAGTATATATTTATTCGGCCCTCGGCCAACTCGTCAACACCTATTCGTTGACTGCCGGCGAGACCGTATTCCAAACACCTGCGCAGGCAGGTATATATATCATTCGCTATGAAGAAGATTAGTTCGATAGTTTTGTGGGCGCTGATGCTCATCGCGCTCCCGATGCAAGCAGTGCAGAATTACTATTGTGATTTCGAGACGCAAGAGATGCGCGACCGTTGGACACTTAACCCTACGGCTACGCAGAGCATGTACGATAAGCTGGTTAACAAGTGGTATTTCGGTCCGCAGGGTAATAATGACCAGGCCGGACATTATGGCCTTTATGTCTCAAGTGACAATGGTGTTACCGCGCATTATGACAACAAAGGCTGTTGGCTCTTTGCGTATGATACGATTGCGCTGGACCACCTATCTACCCCTGGTGATTATACCCTTAGTTTCGACTACTGCGGTATGGGAAATATGACAAGTGATTATGATGGTATCTATGTCTTCTGGATTCCAATGACCGATCCAAAGACAGGTGATTCTATCAAAGTGATGTCGAATGCTACGGCCAGCGGTACCATCCCTTCAGAATATGAGAACTATGTGATTCAACTTCAACCGAAAGCACAGATTGACTATGTCAATGGTGCGCTTACATGGCATCAATGCGTTGTTAGTATTCCTAATAATCAATGTGACGGTACGCCGCACTATTTGGCTTTTGTATGGACGAACACGTCCGCGCAGGCTCAACAACCGGGAGGCATGATTGATAATATCATGATTCTTGATACCCGTCCTTGTGATGCGCCGGAGAACGTGCACCTTGATATTCAGGGTACTACGTCCTCTATCTCTTGGACCGGCACGGCCTCCGAGTATGAGGTGAGCGCCTATTCCTATGAGACGGAAACATGGTACGGCCCGAAAGCGGTAACCGGCACTTCGACTACGTTCTCCAATCTGCCGATTGGTCAGACCGACTTCATCGTACGTGCAAAATGTCAGGAGGACCTCTATAGCCTCAAAACCTCCATCTCCAAACTCGTGTATTATCCCGACCAGATGTGCGTCGATTACCTCAACTTGGATAACGCTACCTGTTATATCGGTACGGGCTTTAATAATACCACTACCTTCAATAATTACCAAAAAGTTAGTCCGGTTGATGAAGGACCGGGCAGCAATGATAGTCGTCATACGATTCATTTCGACAAGACGGAAATCGATCCGCGGTCGAATGGACTGCTGCCTACCATCCCGGAAGGCGAACTGGCTTCCGTCCGTTTGGGTAATGTGCGGGGAGGAAACCAGACAGAGCGAATTGAGTATTCGTTCCTCGTGGATACACTCAATTATCCGGTCTTGCTGCTGAAGTACGCTCCTATCCTGGAGGCGCCGACGCACAAGGATTATGAGAACCCGCGTTTCATGCTCGATATCCGTATCGGCAATACCTCTATCGGCGAGTGCGGACAGGCGGATTTCAATGCCAATGATGTGCGCGCCGGGAAAGATGAATTCGGTACGACAACGCTTACGCCTGAGGCGATTGCGCAGGGATGGCATGTGACACCGAAAGCTATTGCGCAAGCCAATGGCGATGATGTTATCTGGAAAGAGTGGACCACCGTCGGTGTGAACCTCAAAGATCCGGAGTATCAGGGAAAGAAACTGACTGTTCGTCTGTCCACCTTCGACTGTGCCATGACCCAACACGGCGGTTATGCCTATTTCACGCTCGGTTGCTCGGACGGTAAGCTCAAAGGCATGAAGTGCGGCCAGATCAACCCGGTTTTCGAAGCGCCGGACGGATTCGTCTATCGCTGGGCGTATAAGTCCAGCGAGCAATACCGCGACTCGACCGGTAAGATTCCGGAGGAGGATGTGCTCGGGCATGACCAGACTTATGTGGCCGGTGAGAAAGACGATAGTATCTACGTAGTCGATTGTATGTTCGTGCAGGATAGTAGCTGTTTCTTCTCGCTCTACGCTTCTACGCTCGCTACCAACCCGATTGCTAAGATGAACGAGCCGCAGATCATCAAGAACTGCCGCAACGGTATCTATCAGGTGAAGTTTGATGCTTCGCCTTCGTGGGTACAGGAGATTGACCACGTGAAAGACGATACCCTCGTCAGCCGCGTCTATCATATCGACCGCTATGAATGGAATGTAGAAGGACTTGCAGGCGGCTGGTCCGATGAGGTGTCGCCTACCTTCAACTTCCCCACTTCGGGTGGTGACTATACCGTGCGTCTGACCACTACTTGCGGTTCGTGCGACTCCACCATCTATTATCAGCTCCATCTGGATAGCCTGGGCCCGACGTACGAGACCCGCGAGGTCTATCTATGCGATGATGTGCGTAAGGTAGGTTATGTATGGAATGAGAAGCCCGACACGCTCTATAAGGACTACGGACTCGATTCCGTCATCCTCTATTCCGAGACGACCTCCTGCGACAGTATCATATACCTTAATTTACTCGAGCCCGAGCGCGTGTATGTGGATACAATGGTATTGCCTGAGTCGTTGCCGTTCTATTATCACGGCCGCGAATATACGCAGACCATGATTGATACCATTCCTAACGATGCTTGCGACACAACCTGGGTGCTTAATTTCGAGGTCTATGAGTCTATCATCGTAGATATGGTCAAGGACTATATCCTCTGCGAGCACGACCCGGTACTGACGCTCGTCTATGACGTCACACGCGGTCGCAGCCTGCGCTATTCCTATAAGTTCGACGATCCGACGATGCCGTCGATCTCGCCCGTATCCGAAGTGCAGAAGAAAGGTCATTACGAGTTGCCTATCGCGCTCGATCCGAACCTCATGCCGAATATCTACAAGGGTTCTATCCTCTTCGAGGACTCGCTGCCGAAGTTCAACCTCACCATTCCGTTCACGCTGACCATGCAATACGCTTCGTCAGTTATCGCACAGCGCTGGAATGACGTGCTGGCGATTAAGAACAGCGATTATAACGGCGGTTATACCTTCGATTCCATCCAGTGGTATGTCAACGGTCAGCCTATTATGGGTGCCAACGATTATGTCTATTATGTCGGCGAAGGCAAGCAACTCCAGATGGGTGCCGAATATCAGGCCTATCTCAGACGTCCGGACGGTGTGATGGTCTTCACCTGCGCCTTTATACCTGAGTCGGTGGCAGCGGAGATTACCGATATGCCGTCGCTCGTGGACCTCAATGCGCCGATGCTCGTCCATGGACGCGGAATGGCGTACTGGTATGATATGCTTGGTCGACGCCATCATAGCGAGGCCTATGACGAATCGTATATCACCGCACCGGGTACGACGGGTTATTACCTCCTCGTCCTCATGCCGGAAGACGATACCAATCCGTCAAACCGTCAAACCGTCACACCACATCGCGTTCTCGTGAGGTAAACGTACCTTTAACCTATGTAGAACCTAGGTAAAACGTAGGTAAGTGCTAGGTGATACCTATGTATCCTAGACTTTAGTCCTAATTAAGTCCTAGGCACAACCTAATCTCAACCTAAAAAACTCTGTCCATCGGCAGAGTTTTTTTTGTCCCGTTTCCCTAATTCTCTAACTCTCTAACTCCCTAATTCTTAAAATTATTATGAGATTTTGGGATTATTGAGACTTTCAGGGTCGAAAATTCCCATTTTGCTAACTGTACTTTGCAAAAATGGCGATAATTTCCCATATAACGATAATTTTTGCACATTTATCTTAAAAAAAAGCAGTAATTTTGCAGCCGATTTGTATCATATGCACGTATTATGCGCTATGCGCACGTGTAAAGGTGAGAGGTGATAGGTTATAGGTGATAGTTAAAATCCATAACCTTTAAAAATAGAAACTAAAAAACAACAATATCATGATTAACTTTACTAGCTTAATCTCAAAAGTCTCAAAAGTCTCAAAAGTCTCAAAAGTCTCAAAAGTCTCACAACAAAATTGTGAAAGTCGAATGGGTACTTGCCAAGCAGATGCCCAGCACTTGCCTATGACTTACCTCCCAGTCGATTCTGTCTCGTTACCGTCTCGATTCCGTGTTTTGGCCAAGTATGCGGCAATGGTGACATTGCTGCTCACTTTGGCATGCGGAAATGTGTGGGGAGCGGCATATACATGGGATTTTACTACATCTTCTAAGCCGACTATCAATAGTAAGTCCGCTGATTTTACATCAACTTCGGGTAGTAAGACCATAACATATATTGGAGGTTCTTCGGATGGTTGGAATTCATCTCCTCAGTACTTAAAAATGAATGGAAAGAGTTCCGTATCTTCGAATTTGTTTAACGATAGATACTTTTCTTTCAAAGCTCCATCGTCTTCCGGCACAGTAACAATTAACTATGCTGGTACGGCTTCGGATGCACTAATCCTGACAGGATCTAAAAGAAGTATCATATTGACTAAAATCACAGGTACTGCCAGTACAAGCGTAACATCATCAGTTATTTCTGGATTAACAGCCGGTACAACAGATTTATATATAGCATTTCCAGAGAATAAATCGTATATTAATTCTATCACATGGACAGAAGCGGAGGATCCTACTGATACGAGACTTTATTATTCGGTAGTAAAAACTACAATGGAGACGGGTGCTTCTCTTTCTGCATCAAGTGCATCTCAACAAACTGGTGGAGGAACTGGCTGGACCGCCGATTTTTCAAATTATTATAAAACTTCAAATTCAACAGGAAGTGTAACCATAACATTTGGAACACCTCTTTCACTTAATAGTAACGGAAGTAATAGAGGACGCATTCGTATTTATGGATGGAAAGAATCGTTTGCTCTTAAAGTAAATGGTTCTTCTGCAGGAACAATGACCCCCTTTGCAGGAACGAATAAGTCATCTCTTATAACGGTTTTAGAATATACTATACCAGATGGTACAACTACCTTATCGTCCATTCAAATGACAGGAAATAGTGGAAATTCAGGAGGAGGTTGGTTCGCGGTAGAAGTATTAACCTATCCTGCTTCAGCCGGTTGTCCGTACTATTCTTTCCATACGGGAGGAGATGATGTAAAAACGAATAATACACAATCTTGCTTTGTCAACTACAATAGTACTAACGAATGGAAGTTGGAGGATTATACAATACCAGCAGATACTAAATTCTTCGTTGGAGAAAGAGGATATTGGTACGATGGTAGTTTAGGCTCTAACAACTCTCGTTCTTCAGCACAAACATGGGCTGCAGAGATGTACTTAGCAATGTCTTTTGATGCAGGGGATGCATCTGGTAGTCCGAAATTGGGACAAGCAACCGGAGCCGTAGGAACTGTACGCATCTATGATAATAGTAACTGGAATAATCTGAATGCAGCATTTATTCCGGATGGCTACGTGCTGAAGTTTGGTAGCACAGAAAAGGTATTTGAGTTAGTTTCTGGAAATGAGTACCGCTCTGCAGATATGGTGGAATATAACAGTTCATCGGCAGATGATGTGGTAAGCGTTGGAGTCAAGAATAGTTCCGATGGTTATGTCGAGACAGCACACACGCAAGAAATGCGTCATGTGTTCTTGGATGTTTCGACATTATGGTATGCCGACAATGCAAAATTTGTACTCTATGATGTGACGCACTCGGCTTTTACCTGCGCGATGGTAGCCGTTTCTGGAGTTAGTAACTTATACGAAGGATGGGTGCCAAGTAGTTGCGCAAAGGTTATTTTTGTTAGACGTGCAGATAACACCTTATCCTTTGATAGTAAATGGAATCAAACAGGTGATTTAGACTTAGCAAGTGATAAGAACTTATTTACCATTAGCGACTGGGGAACCGGGTCTTGGTCAACATACGAAAAGAGTGGTAAATTCCGTATGGATGATAATTCCAAATCTAAGAACTGGTATGTCCGTTTCTGTCCTTACCATGTATTGACATATGACGCCAACGGAGGAAGCGGAGCGCCGGCGGCACAGTCTGTTGCAGCAGATGCGGTTCCTTGCCAACTGACGGTTTCCAGTACAGAACCGACACGTACCGATTATATATTTGAAGGATGGAGTACTTCTTCATCGGCTGTTTCGCCTGATGGTGCATGGGATCCGGGTGATACTCATGCCATGACTGGCGATGTAACGCTTTATGCTGTTTGGACGGCTTGTTCGGGACCGAGTATTACTGCTTTCTCGAATTCTGAGGGACACAACTATAATCAAGGTGATGTCGCCACCACAATGACAGTAACTGCTGCAGCAGGAAACGGTGGCACATTGCATTACCATTGGTATCAATACAATGTTGGTCAAAATCCCGAAACTCAATCTATAGATGCTGTCGGTGGCACAGATGCAAATACCTATACTCCGTCAACAGCTTCTGCTCATGAAGGACAAATATTCTATTGCGTAGTATCTGAAGAAGGATGTTCTACCACCGTCAAATCAGCTTATTCCGGTGCAATAACGGTACTTGCACCTCCATGTGAGATATCTGATTGTGGTAATGCGTCAATTACGTATGCTATCAAGGTTGGTTCTTCCGGCTCGCAAGAAACTGATGGCTCTGACTTTATTACGTCTGCCACGCCAAGTAACTCAACGGCTCTTGGTGCCAGCACAACAATTGGATTAAGCACGATGACTATCTCAGATGGCAACATGAAAGCGGCAGCAGCAACTAATGATTGCTTTGGATCGAAGCCAAACATGACAGGTAAGTTAGGCGTATATAATGGTTCAGCGTATAGTTCCTCCTACTACTTACAATTCACATTTACGGTTAAGGGCGGTTATACATTTACTCCATGCGATATTCAGTTCATTGTACAACCGGTAAGTAATACTGCTGATTTCTGCTGGGAAATCACGGATGGTACAAATATTTATGGTTACGGAACACGAGCGGGCGTCCTTAAAGGTAGTGACGGTGGTGCTACAGTACTAACAGGACTTACTTCCACATCCGCGATGTCCACAGGTACTTATTATATCCGTTTGTATCCAAACTACAATGGAAGTGGTAACACCTTCCGTATGGGAACAGATGTTATCTTGAAAGGAACAACTGCTGCTTCAGTCTGTACAACAAGTCCGACTGTGACGGCAGGATCAAATAGCAGTGTGACAGCTACGACAGCTACAGTAAGTTGTGCGAGTGGTATTAGTTCACTTGGTTCGGCAGGTTGTAGTATCAGTAGTTACGGATTTGTAATTAGCGAGAGTGCTAATCCTGAAATAGGAGGCATTGGCGTAACGCAACATGAGGTTGGAACGTCTTATGCATCGACAGGTACGTCGTTCAGCAAGAACCTTACAGGCCTTACGGCATCTACAACTTATTATGTTCGCCCCTATGCAACTAATGGCAACGGAACAGCTTATGGAACGCAAACAAGCTTTACTACAAGTGTCGCACCGACCTTGACGTCTTTAGTAAGTGGAATACGTTACGATGTTGCTGATATGGTACCAGCAGGGACAACAATTTCTGGTTCTGAACAAACACCAACAGGTTTATCTGAAAATACAAAATTCTACCTTGTTGGTCCGACAGCTATGTCTGTAAAGAATGATAGTAAGACCGTTGATGGAATAAACTTTGCTAACTCTTATTATTTCAAGGCAGCAGCTACTTTAAGCAGTAATACACCTACTGATAGAGCTATTAAGTTTATTCTTCCGTGTGCAGGAACAGTAACTGCATGGCTACGCCAATCAGCGAAAGTGAGTTTAGCGAAAGAAGGAATTGCCGGGACAGCATTTGGTTCTGGAAATAGTGAGGCTTATGATAAGTATTCTTTAGATGTGGCCTCTGGAGGTGCATATTACATTTATGCAACAGGAAGCACGACAACATTATACGCTATCAAGTTCGATGCATTAGTATGTGATCCATTAACTGTTAATCGAGGAGGAACATCAGATGGTGTCTATATTGTGGGGCAAGACGGAGGAGTATTGACATGTAGCGCTACAACAGGAACTATTGCAACTTATCAATGGAAACAATATACATCAGGACAAGGGATCGGAGACACAATAAATGCAATTGGATCTGGTGCAACAACGGCATCGTTTACTCCACATCCAACTTCGGCTGGTATATATTATTATCTGTGTCGAGCAAATGACGCTTGTGGTAATGTGGCAGTAACTAGTACGACTGGAACGTTTGTATTTAATGCGGCGTGTACCTCCGTTGCTGCTCCAACTGGTTTAACTTGTTCGGCACAGACGGGAACATCGTTGACGTTTACATGGACAAATGCGGCAAATGCGAGTGGCTATACAGCTACGCTTTATTCGGATAGTGGATGTGAATCAGAAGTTACACATCAAGATCTAGGTGATGTAGCTACGGTGACGTTCTCTACTTTGTCTTCCGCAACAACATATTATTGCAAAGTTCAGTCGCATGGCGATGGATCAACGTATTGTGCTGCAGGCGGAACAACAGCGGCGCAGAGTGGTACAACAAAAACACTTTATACTATCACATATGCAAAGGGTTCTGCCGGTGGCGCAAGTGGAGATAATTTTACCGATACCAAGACACATGGTGTGAATCTTACGCTCTCGAGCAATAGTAGCGCTTTCACTCGTTCCGGATATACGTACGATGGCTGGTCAACGAATACGGATGGTTCTACTAAAGACTATAACCTTGGAGGAACATATACCGCTAACTCAGCGATAACTCTCTATCCGCATTGGGTAGCAAACGCAACGATAAGTGCAACGCTTGAGTCAGACGAATATATGCGTATTGGTGCAGCTGGTATGGAACTGAGTCTGTCTATTACTGGAGCCAGCTCGGGTTGGTATTATCGAGTAAAGAACTCGGATACAGAAGGCTATCATACTCCTGATACGACCACATATACTACAACATCTTGGACAATGACTTCCACTATCGAAGCTGCTACCAACCATTATGTAGTTGAGTTGTATAATGGGTCTAACGTAAAGATGGCAGAATCCAGCACGATAACTGTTTACGGCGAGACAGGACATCCGGTAACTATTGTAGCGGGGGATAATGGTTCAGTAAGTCCGTCTGGTGTCGTTTATGCTAACGGAGAGCACTTAAATCCGACTATTACTGCTACCCCAAGTTCCGGTTATCGTTTTGTTAACTGGACATTGAGTGATGGTAATGCCACTTTGGCGGATGCCACTTCAGCTAGTACAACAATCACTAGTGCTTCCGGTGCATGTACGGTTACGGCGAATTTCACAGCTTGTAGCACAGTAACATATATGTACAACGGTGCGACGAGCGGTGCAAGTCCGGCGAGTGAGACAGCAGCAAGCGTGACGTTACCTACGCCTACGAGAACGGGTTATGTATTAGACGGCTGGTACACTACAGCAGGAACAAAAGTTGGCGATGGTGGTGATACCTATGATGTCGTAGCCGATATTACACTATAT
>JAFWAK010000058.1 GCA_017507715.1 Paludibacteraceae bacterium
ATTCTTTATTAATTTTCTTTGTTACTTTCTTTTATCGCTTTCTTTTATGCCTCCGGATGCGATCCGGTCTTTTAGACGAGTTTCATGGCTCGTTTCCAGTTCCAGATGGTGCCGATGCGCATGGATCGCCAGGCTTTCTTGTCGATGTCGTAGAAGGCGACGGTCTGCCGATGGAATGCAGCTTGCTGCTCGGGTGAGCGCTTGTTCTGCGGCATGTTGTCGGTGGGGATGAGGTCGGGGCAAGTCGTGCCTCGAGCGTCACGGTGTGTGCCGTCTTTCTTGACGAAATCGAAGAGAACTACGCCCTCGTTCAGGGCTTTTCGTAATGATTGAATATCCATAATGATTTGATTTTAAATAGATTGTTTTACAATGGTTTGTAGTGAGGGTTGTATAAAAAAGTTGTTGGATTTATACAAGCCCGAACCCGGCAAGGACCTGACCGAAGCCGAGATGGACGAGTTGGCCAAGAAGCGCTTCAAAGGCATGAAAGACCTCGCAGAACTGCAGGAGAAATACTATGCGAAGTTCCGTAAGGACCTTAGTGCGCGCCAAGTGGAGAAAGTGCTGCGACTCAACGAACCGTTCGGACACAAACCCTGCTGCGGTAAATTCGAAGGCAAGGGATGCGGCAAGCATGAAGGCAAAAAGGGCTTTGGTCCCAAGCCGGAAGGTTGCAAGCAACGCGGGGAAATTAAGAATTAAAAATTAAGAATTAATCGCCGCAGGCGAAGCAATGGAGAGCGTCCGAGAGGGCGCTTTCTCTTTTTTTCTGCGAAAAAATTTGCGTATGTCGAAAAAAAGCAGTAATTTTGCCTCGCAAAATTGTTTTGATGAGACTATGAATACCAATTTTGGATTTGTACGCGTGGCGGCAGCAGTGCCGACGATGCGCGTGGCGGATTGCCGCTATAACGCCGAGCAGATACGTGCCCAGATTGATGAGGCTATCGCTGAAGGAATAGAGGTGATCTGCTTCCCGGAGTTGAGCCTGACGGGCTATACTTGTGCTGACCTGTTCTTCACCCAAGCGCTGCAGCAGAGCTGCATGCGTGAGCTGGAAGGGCTGTGCGACTACACCCGAGGCAAAGCCATCATCGTCCTCGTGGGCGCGCCGCTAAAGGTGGATAACGACCTGTTCAACTGCGCATTCGTCATGACCGACGGCGAAGTGATGGGCGTGGTGCCGAAAATCAACCTGCCCAACACAGGCGAGTTCTACGAGAAACGCTGGTTCACCTCGGGCCGTGCTGCACGGGAGTTCACACCCGGCGGCGTGGCTCCGCGCATACCGAAGATAGAACTATGGAGCGGCGAGGTGCCCTTCGGTACAGACCTGCTTTTCTCTACACGAAACTACACCTTCGGCATCGAGGTCTGCGAGGACCTCTGGAGTCCGCTGCCACCGTCCACACAGTTGGCCATTCAGGGCGCTGAACTGATATTCAACCTGTCGAGCAGTAACTGCCTCGTGGGCAAGCATGCGTTCCGCCGTCAGATGATCACGCAGCAGAGTGCGCGTGTTCACTGCGGATATATATACACCTCTTCGGGCGTAGGCGAGTCCACCACCGATGTCGTCTTCTCCGGCAGCACCTATATCGCCGAGAACGGCGTGATGCTTTGCGAGGGCGAGCGCTTCCAACGGGAGAGCACGATGATCATTCAGGAACTGGATGTAGAGCGTCTGCGTACCGACCGGCAGCGTAATACCAACTTCACTAAAGACAAGACCGGCCATTACCGCCGCATCAACGTGGCGCCTATCGAGCGCGATGAGGAATATACCGAACCTATTCACCGTACCTTCTCGCCGACACCTTTCCTGCCCAAGCAGCACGAAGAGGACCAGTACTGCCTCGACACTTTCTCCATCCAGACGAGTGCCTTGGCACGCCGCTGGGAGCATACGCATGCCGAGACCTTGGAGATCGGTATCTCAGGCGGTCTGGACAGTACTCTGGCGCTGCTGGTATGCGTGCAGACGGCAGATATGTTAGGTATTGACCGCAGCCGGATAGTGGGCGTGACCATGCCGGGCTTCGGAACCAGTGACCGCACCTATCAGAACGCATTGCAGCTCATGGAGGAGTTGGGCGTGACGCACCGCGAGATATCGATATGCGAGGTGACGACGCAGCACCTCAACGATATTGCGCATAACATGGATATCCACGACGCGACCTATGAGAACGCGCAGGCACGCGTGCGGACGATGATTCTCATGGACCTCGCCAACGAACTGAACGGTATCGTGGTGGGCACCGGTGACCTGAGTGAGTTGGCCCTCGGCTGGTGTACGTATAACGGCGACCAGATGTCCATGTACGGCATCAACGCCGGCATACCCAAGACACTCGTGCGTTTCCTCGTCCAGTACGCTGCCAACAACCTCTACAGCGAACCGCTGCGCAGTATTCTGCTCGACATCGTGGATACACCTGTCTCGCCCGAACTGCTGCCAACAGACGAGCATGGAGAGATTGCACAGAAGACCGAAGACAAAGTGGGACCGTACGAACTGCATGACTTCTTCCTCTATTATTTCATGCGCTTCGGCTTCACCCGCGAGAAAATCAAATATATGGCCATGCAGGCCTTCGAAGACCAGTACGACGAGGCGACTATCGATAAATGGCTATCGACCTTCATGCGGCGTTTCTGCACGCAGCAGTTCAAGCGCACCGCCATGCCGGACGGACCGAAAGTGGTCAGCGTATCACTCAGCCCTCGTGGCGACTGGAGAATGCCGTCAGATGCAGCATGCATATAAACCTATCTACACGCGGCTTGCCGCAATAAACGTTCCGAAGGAATAATAAACTTAATTTATGACCATTCAGGAAAATATATCCCTTCTGCCGTATAACACGTTCGGCATAGATGCCAAGGCGAAGATATTTGCCGAATACAGCAGCGTGGACGAGTTGCGTGAACTGCTCACGAAGTACCGCGGCGAGAAGATGTTACATATCGGGCAAGGCTCGAACCTGCTCTTCACGGGTGATTTCGACGGTGTTATCCTGCATTCCGCTATGGCGCGTGCCCGCTTCCTCGACGACGAGACGGTAGAGGCCCAGAACGGCTTGCGGCTCGATGACCTCATCGCCCAACTGACCGATATGTGTTACTGCGGCATGGAGAAACTCAGCCTCATCCCGGGCGAGGTGGGTGCATCGGCCGTGCAGAACGTAGGCGCCTACGGCGTGGAAGCCAAAGATGTCATCATGCGCGTGTATACCCTCGATGTAGAGACGCTCAAAGAGCGTGTGTTCACCAATGCAGAGTGCCGCTTCGGCTATCGCGACAGTGCCTTCAAGCACGAACTGAAAGGCCGTTATATCGTCACCTCCGTCGTCTATCACGTGAGCAAAGGCGATGCGACCAAGACCCGCCAGGAGATCATCGAGACACGTATGGCCAAGCTGCCGACAGTAGGCGAAGTAGGTTCGGCAGGTTCGTTCTTCATGAACCCCTTTGTGCCCGAAGAGAAAGCCGCCGAACTGCTGAAACGCTATCCGGAAATGCCGCATTTCGAGACGCCGCAGGGCGTTAAGATCCCCGCTGCATGGCTAATCGAGCAATGCGGATGGAAAGGTAAGAAGCTCGGCGGTGCGCAAGTGTGGCACAAACAACCGCTGGTCATCGTCAATGCGAATAATGCCACACCCGATGACATCATCGCCCTTGCCGCTCAAGTCAGCGCAAGCGTCAAAGACAAATTCGGCATTGACATTCACCCCGAAGTGAATTACATATAACTACGAAATATTAATTATTCATTATTAATTATTCATTACCAAATGGCTACATTTGTAATCGAAGGCGGACATAAATTACACGGCTCCATCACCCCGCAAGGTGCAAAAAACGAGGCACTTCAAGTGCTTTGTGCCGTGCTGCTCACCAAGGAAACGGTAGTTATCAACAACCTACCGAACATCCTTGATGTCAATAACCTCATCGACTTGCTCGCGTCGATTGGCGTGCGTGTGGAGAAACTCACCAAAGGCA
>JAFWAK010000059.1 GCA_017507715.1 Paludibacteraceae bacterium
ACGCAATGCACCTTTTGCACGGTCGGTCACAGCAACGATACGATGTTTCGCTTCCTCTTTACCTACTTGCTTCTCCAGCATGGTCTTCAGCAGACGGAAAGCAAGAGCGGTCTCGGTCGTTGTACCCGATTTGGAGATATTGATGATACCGAACTGCTTGTCAGCGAGGAACTCCATCAACTCTGCCAGATAGTCTTCGCCGATATTATTGCCGGCATATACCACATACGGATTTTTGCGGTCCTTGGCTACAAATGCATCAAAGGACGAAGCTAAAGCTTCGTTAACGGCACGTGCCCCGAGGTATGAACCACCGATACCGGCTACTATCACTACCTCGCATCGACGACGCAGTTCGTCTGCACTCGCCTGCACTTCTGCCAGAAACTCATCCGTGATAGAGGATGGCAGATGTACCCATCCGATGTAGTCGTTTCCGGCTCCTTGACCGTTCTCCAGCAAGAGGTTAGCAGCCTCTGTCCGGGATTCCAATTTCTTCAGCGCTTCGGCTTCTACAAAACCCTTAGCGTTCTTCAAACATAGTTTCATGATTATTGTAATTTAGTAGTTAGTGACTTGATGATTGGTTTCGCCTTCTGGCGGTTATATAGGATTTCATACATGGCATCTACGATCGGTAACGCTACTTTCATACGTTGGTTAGCCTCATAGATCGCCTTGGTGCCGTAATAACCTTCTGCTACCATCTCCATCTCCATCTGAGCAGCCTTGACGGAATAACCCAGTCCCAACATCTGGCCGAACTGACGGTTGCGGCTGAACTGGGAATAACCGGTCACGAGCACGTCACCCAGATAACCGGACATCGTGATATCGCGTGGCACATTGCTCATCGCGGTCGCAAACCGTTGGATCTCCTGAATAGCATTGGATAGTAGCACAGCCTGGAAATTATCGCCATAATGCAACGCTTGACACATACCGGCGGCGATGGCGTAGATATTCTTCATTACCGAACTGTACTCCAGTCCGATCACATCGCTCGAGATAGTGGTGTGGACATAGGATGTCTGGAATAGTTTCGCCCATATCTCTGCATTACTGCGGTTCTCGCATCCGATAGTCAGGTAACTCAGCCGCTCCAAAGCGATCTCCTCGGCATGACACGGACCGGCTATCACTCCTAACTGGTCCATCGGTATACCGAAGCGGTTATGCAGATAATCGGTGATAATCACATTCTCGTCGGGAATCATACCTTTGACTGCCGAGATCACTACTTTGTGGGTCA
This sequence comes from Paludibacteraceae bacterium, assembly GCA_017507715.1. GTDB lineage: Bacteria > Bacteroidota > Bacteroidia > Bacteroidales > Paludibacteraceae > Colicola. The sequence continues at coordinate 1,253 of JAFWAK010000059.1, forward strand.
TGTCCCGGCGGATCTTATTGAGCGATTGTTTCACATATGGAGATGGAATAGCCAGAATAAGCACATCCGATTGCGCTACGGTCTGGTTGATATCCGCTGAGAAATGGATGCGACTTACGTCAAACTCCGCAGCACCCAGATAGGTCGGGTTCTTGCCGGTAGCGATAAACTCGTCTATCACCTCCTGCCGGCGGATAAACCAGTTGATCTCGCCTTGGTTCTGCATCACTATCTTAGCCAAGGCGGTCGCCCAACTACCGGAACCTAATATAGCTATTTTACGATACATATTATGCCTCCGGTTTCATCGTCGGGAATAACAATACTTCCTGTATGGTCGGTTGGCCGGTCATCAGGATGGCCAGACGGTCAATACCGATACCGATACCGGATGTAGGCGGCATGCCGTATTCCAGCGCACGCATGAAATCATGGTCGATCACCATCGCTTCGTCATCTCCCTTGTCGGCGAGCTTCATCTGCTCTATGAAGCGGTTATACTGGTCAATCGGGTCATTCAACTCGCTGTAGGCATTGGCTAACTCTTTGCCGTTCACCATCAGCTCAAACCGCTCGGTCAGACCGGGTTTGGAGCGGTGCATCTTCGTCAGCGGACTCATCTCTACCGGATAATCGGTAATGAAAGTAGGCTGGATAAACGCACCCTCGCAGGTCTCGCCGAAGATCTCGTCAATCAGCTTGCCTTTGCCCATATGCTCGGTATCTTCTACGCCCAGTTTCTTTGCCTCTGCGCGAATCTCTTCTTCGTTCATAGAGGCCAGATCCAGACCTGTCTTCTCCTTGATGGCATCGAGGATAGGCAGACGGCGGTATGGCGCTTTGAAATCAATCTCATGATCGCCGATCTGCACTTTGGTAGTGCCGTTGACCGCAATCGCAATCTTCTCCAGCAACTGCTCCGTGAAACCCATCATCCAGTTGTAGTCCTTGTATTGTACATACAGCTCCATGCAGGTAAACTCGGGGTTGTGACTGCGGTCCATACCTTCGTTGCGGAAATTACGGCCGATCTCATATACTCCTTCAAAACCGCCTACTATCAGTCGCTTGAGATACAGCTCGGTCGCGATACGCAGATACATATCTACGTCCAGCGAGTTATGATGGGTGATGAACGGACGAGCTGAGGCTCCTCCGGCTATCTGCTGCAGAATAGGCGTCTCTACCTCGGTATAACCCGCTTCGTCAAATACTTGACGCATGGTTCTCAGGATGGTGGCGCGTTTCAGGAATGTTTCCTTCACGCCTTCGTTCACCACCAGATCCACATACCGCTGGCGGTAACGTTGCTCCGGGTCGTTGAATCCGTCATACGCTACGCCGTCTTTGTATTTGACGATCGGCAGCGGACGGAGACTCTTGGCCAGTACGGTCAGTTTCTTCGCATGTACGCTGATCTCGCCCATCTGTGTGCGGAAGACGAAGCCTTCAATACCGATGAAATCGCCGATATCTAATAGTTTCTTGAATACCACATTGTACATCTGTTGCTCTACGGTCGTCGGCTGTTCGCCTTCGGCAACAGGCGCCTGGATGTCGTCGCGACTGACATACACCTGGATACGACCTTTGCTGTCCTGGATCTCGATAAACGATGCCTTGCCCATGATCCGTTTGCTCATCAGTCGTCCCGCTATACGCACTTGCTTGCCGGTAAACCAAGGAGCATCAGGCTCGGGCTCTCCCTCGGCGCGATCTACAAAACCGGCCTTGATATCGGTTGAATAGCCGGTCACTTCATACTCCGCCGCAGGGTAGGGATCTATTCCCAGTTCACGCATGGTTTGCAAACTCTGACGGCGTACGATTTCTTGTTCACTTAATTCCATATGATGTTTTTATTATTCGTTCATTCGTTCGATATTCTTTCGTTCAACTGCATAATCCCGCAATTTGGGTGCAAAGGTACAAAATATTTTTTACATACGCAAGCGCGCGTAAATTTTTCCATATTTTTTATTTATAGATTTGCATATATCAGAATTTTTACGTAACTTTGTGCGCTATTTTGTTTATAACAAAAATTTAAGGTACAATGATGGACAAACAGACTCAGATGTATGTGGACGCTTTTATGGCGGACCTCATTAGTAAAAACCCGGGCGAGAAGGAGTTTCCCCAAGCCGTCCGTGAAGTGATTGAATCGGTAGCGCCGATGATTATGGCCTATCCTTATCTGCGCGAGCAGAAAGTGATGG
>JAFWAK010000060.1 GCA_017507715.1 Paludibacteraceae bacterium
AATAATCTAAAACAATGAAAAAGTACGCTTTGGGCATCGACTTGGGTGGCACAGGCACCAAGTTCGGTTTGGTTAACGACGAAGGTCAAGTATTACGTAGTAATTCGATTCCGACGCAGCAGTATCCGGATATTGACGAGTACTGCGACGTGCTTTGCGCAGGTCTGAAAAAACTGGTAGAGGACGAGGGTATCTCGATGAGTGCTGTAGTAGGTGTAGGCTGCGGTGCGCCGAATGCCAATTTCTATTCGGGTTGCATCGAGCAGGCTCCGAACCTGCCGTGGAAAGGTGTAGTACCTTTTGCCAAACTGATCAGCGAGCGGATGGGTGTGAAATGCACGATTACCAATGATGCGAATGCTGCGGCACAAGGTGAGATGATTTACGGCTCGGCACGCGGCATGAAGAACTTCATCGTTATCACGCTCGGTACCGGTGTGGGATCGGGTATCGTGATTGACGGAAAGTTGCTCTACGGCCATGACGGTTTTGCCGGTGAGTTAGGTCACTGCAAGATAGACCATAGCGGTAATGGCCGTCTGTGCGGCTGTGGCCAGAAGGGTTGTATCGAGGCGTATGCTTCGGCAACCGGTGTTGCTCGCACGGCCAAAGAGATCGTGACGGCTACTACGCAACCGACCTTGCTGCGTGAGGTGGCAGACATCAATAATATCACGTCTAAAGACGTCTTCGACGCAGCGGAGAAGGGCGATTTGGTAGCAAAGCAGATATTCGATTATACGGGTCGTCTGCTGGGCGAAAAACTGGCAGACTTCGTGCATTTTTCTAGTCCGGAAGCCATCATCTTGTTCGGCGGTCTGACCAAGTCGGGCCACTGGATCATGGACCCGATACGTGAGGCACTGGATGCCAACTTGATGCCGATCTGGAAGGGCAAGATACCTGTATCCATCTCGATTCTCAAAGATAGCGACGCCGCTATTCTCGGTGCGTCTTCACTTGCATGGTAAGACCTTTCAAGACTATATTGCAACGCTTGTACCCATGTGGCAGATGCCGTGTGGGACAGGCGGTTTATCTGACGTTTGACGATGGTCCGATACCGGAAGTAACACCAAAGGTGTTGGCTATTCTAGACCATTACGGTGCGAAGGCTACGTTCTTCATGGTCGGCGAGAATATCGACAAGCATCCGGAGGTGTTCGAGCAAGTGGTGAAGGCCGGCCATAGCATCGGTAACCACACCTACAACCATATGAAGGGTTGGAAAGTGAGCACAGCGGAATATATTGCGAATGTACGGAAATGGGAAGAAGCAGCCAGTCGTAATATCCCGAACGGCTATCCTGTTCCGGCCCTGAACCGGTTTCGGCCGCCATATGGCAGAACATGGGTGTGGCAGCGTAAAGCCGTGAAGAAGTTAGGCTACGAGATATACCTGTGGGATGTACTGACGCGCGACTATAACCCCTGCCGCGCACCCGAAGCGATGTTGCGACAGATCAAGCGATGCACACGTCCGGGTAGTATCATTAATTTTCATGACTCCGTCAAATCCAATGAGCGGATGTTAGAGGTATTGCCAGAGGCAATAGAATGGCTGCAGCAGCAAGGCTATGAACTTAAAGCACTTTAGTTTCATATTACTGGCGGTATTCCTGGCAAGTTGTGCGAACATGGGTATAGGTCCGCAGGGTGGTCCCAAAGATACGGTGCCGCCGATGGTGCGTGGATGTGAGCCCGAGATGGGTGTGCTCGAATTCAAAGGCAAGCGTATCGAGGTGAGTTTTGACGAATATATCCAGTTGGATAATATCGCGCAGAACCTGCTGATGTCGCCGCCGCAACAGACACCGCCGGATGTCAAGGCGCGTGGTAAGAAACTAATCGTGCAATTCCAGGACACGCTGCGAGACAGCACAACGTATACCATCGATTTCGGTAATGCCGTGTGCGACTATCGCGAGAAAGTGCCATTAAGAGGGTTCTTGTATTATTTCTCCACGGGCTCGAGCATCGACACGCTTGCGTACACGGGCTATGTCTATGACGCGGAGAACCTCAACCCGAGGCCGAATATCTTCGTCGGAATTCATGAGAACATGGAGGATAGTGCGTTTACTAAAGAGCCGTTCTTGCGCGTGACGCGGACAGACTCTACGGGTTTCTTCCGCATCGCAAATATGCGTGAAGGCTCGTATCGCCTCTATGCCGTGGATGATATCAGTCGCGACTACCGTTTCACGCCCGGCGAGGCCATCGCGTATTACGATGAGACAATAACGCCGCTGGATACGACTGCCGCCATCCTATATCTCTTCAAAGAGCAGCAGCAGAAACTATACCTGCAGCGCACGCTGCGTGACGAGCAGCATAAGATACGTTTCTCGTTCTCTGCACCGCCGGATAGCCTGCCGGAGTTGACTTTCCTGACAGATTCCATTAATTATCACACGCAGTACTCGGCGAAGGGCGACACCATCACGATTTGGTTGCTCGACAGCGCTTCTATCGGGCAGGACTCGCTTTTCATCGAAGCCCGTTATCGCCGTACGGACAGCCTCTATCATTTGGAGTGGGCGACGGATACGCTGCGTGCCATCTGGCGTGCGCCGCGTTTGACAGCTAAGGCCAAGGCGGCGTTGGAACGCAAGAACCGTAACAGACGGTTGGAACTTAAGTCGAATGCACGCCAGGGCTTTGAGATGAACGATACGCTGCGTCTGTTCTGCTCCACGCCTTTAGCCACTATTGAGCGAGACTCTTTCCATCTGTACGAACGCGTGGACTCGGTGCTGAAGCCTGTTCCGTTTAAAATGGCGGACCATGACACGCTGCCGATGGAGTTGGTGTTCCTGGCTGACTTTAAGCCCGATAAGAAATACGAGTTGCAGGTGGATAGTGGAGCGATGCACGATATATACGGCATCACGCATATTGCCGGCACGTACGCGCTGTAGGTCAAGACGCCTGCCGACTATTCCACGTTGCGCGTTAAACTGAACCCGTTTGTGGAGCACGCACGTATCCAAGTGATGGACAAGCAGGATAAGGTGGT
>JAFWAK010000061.1 GCA_017507715.1 Paludibacteraceae bacterium
CTTCGCTTTTACTTTCCTGTTCCTTCTTAATTTTGCCGATTTAGATAGACAAGAATAAAAGCTAAAGCTCTGTTATTATTTTAATATGTTATTGCGCAACGCGTTGCGCTCTTTATTTCAATATTTTATGTCACCGCTTTTTTACGCTGTCGGTGGTCAGCGGATAGGAGTATTAGTCCAGTTTGAGGACGGCGAGGAAGGCTTTTTGCGGAACCTCTACGTTACCTATCTGCTTCATGCGTTTTTTTCCGCGTTTCTGCTTCTCAAGCAGTTTGCGTTTCCGGCTGACATCTCCTCCGTAACACTTGGCGAGGACATCCTTGCGAACCTGCTTAACCGTCTCTCTTGCGATTATCTTCGCGCCGATGGCTGCCTGAATGGCTATATCGAACTGCTGTCTCGGCAAAAGCTCTTTGAGCTTCTCGCACATGCGACGGCCGAAGTCCACGGCATTGTCGCGGTGCGTCAGGGTGCTCAGTGCATCCACCTGCTCGCCGTTCAGCAATATATCCAGTTTGACGAGGTTAGACGGCCTGAAACCGTTCATGTGCCAGTCGAAGGACGCATAGCCTTTCGAGATGGACTTGAGCTTGTCGTAGAAGTCGATGACGATCTCGCCGAGCGGCATGTCGAACAGCAGTTCCATACGATTGCCGCTAATATATTCCTGCTTGACGAGTTCGCCGCGCTTGCCGAGGCATAGGGTCATGATGGGCCCGATGAAATCCGCCGTCGTGATGACCGATGCACGGATATACGGCTCTTCGATGCGGTCTATCTCGGTCAGATCCGGCATGCCGGCAGGGTTGTGTACCTCCACCATGCCGCCGTCTTTCGTATAGACGTTATAGCTTACGTTCGGTACCGTGGTGATGACATCCATGTCGAACTCGCGGTCCAGACGCTCTTGCACAATCTCCATGTGCAGCAGTCCGAGGAAGCCGCAGCGGAAGCCGAAGCCCAAAGCCATCGAACTCTCCGGCTGGAACGTCAGACTCGCATCGTTCAGTTGCAGCTTCTCCAACGATGCGCGCAAGTCCTCGTAGTCCTCGCTCTCAATCGGATAGACGCCGGCGAATACCATCGGCTTGGCTTCTTCGAAGCCGGCAATGGCTTTGTCGCACGGCCGGGCCACGTGAGTGATTGTGTCACCCACTTTGACTTCGGTGCTTGTCTTGATGCCGGAAATGATATATCCTACATTACCCGCGCTGATCTCTTTGCGTGGACTCATGTCGAGTTTGAGAATGCCTATCTCGTCGGCGTCGTACTCCTTGCCGGTGTTCACAAACCGTACCAGGTCGCCGCTGTGCAACGTACCGTTGACCACCTTGAAATAAGCGATGATGCCGCGGAAGGAATTGAAGACCGAGTCGAATACCAAGCATTGTAATGGTGCGTTCGGGTCACCTTTCGGAGCAGGAATACGTTCCACAATAGCATCGAGAATCTCTCGCACACCTTCACCCGTTTTAGCCGAGCAGCGTAATATCTCCTCGCGCTTGCAACCGAGCAGGTCGATGATCTCGTCTTCCACGCGCTCGGGCATGGCGTTTTCCATATCGCATTTGTTGAGCACGGGAATAATCTCCAAATCATGCTCGATGGCCATGTATAGGTTGCTTATCGTCTGTGCCTGCACACCCTGCGTCGCATCGACCACCAATACCGCACCCTCGCACGCCGCAATGCTTCGGCTCACTTCATAACTGAAGTCCACGTGCCCCGGAGTGTCGATGAGGTTGAGGGTATAACCCTCATGCTGCATCTGAATGGCGTGACTTTTGATGGTAATACCGCGCTCTTTCTCCAGTTCCATATCATCGAGTACCTGTGCTTCCATCTGCCGAACGTCAACGGTTCCCGTCAACTCCAACATTCGGTCGGCCAGCGTACTTTTACCGTGGTCTATATGCGCAATAATGCAAAAATTCCGTATCTTATCCATTAAAATTTATTTATCCAAACCTTTGCGGCTGCAAAGGTAGTGAAAAAAAACGATATATGCAAATTTATTTTAGTAGATCTCAACGATTTCGCGTTTGAGGCGGCGGGTGATCTGTTGGGACGTGAGAGGTTTGACGTCTTTGGTCTGCAGTCCCGTTACGCGCTGTGTGGCTTTGATGATAAGCGGAATCTCGGCTTTCTTGGCGCCTAAAATATGAGCATTGCAAATCATATTCCGCTCGAGGATATACACCTTGTCGTCCTGCCGCTGATAGATGGTGTTGAGGTCGATATTCCCGCGTAGTTTCTTGAGACGGAACTTCTCGATCTGCTGCTCGCTCATATTAACGAGATTGAGCATCTGCAACTGGTCCTGATTAAGTTTGATGCCGAACGGGATGGTTACCTTGACCTCTGCGTGCTCGGAGAAGCGGCGTACGGCATAAGTCTTCGAATCGACGATATAATGGCGCTGGAAGGTCATCTTAAAGCACCCGAGATAGCGGCTGATGGTCTGTGTATGGGTGAGCACGGTCTCGCCTTCGGACTCATTGCTGACCGTCCAGTGCTTGGTGTCGGTCATGGCCTGCTCGAAGTCATAACGCATGTTACCGATGGCGAACAAGGCTTGGTGTACGACAACGCCGCTGTCGATGGCATTGGCGGCACGGCGCAGCATATTGGCGGGTGTCCCTTTGGGCGCGCTCTTCTGCTCCATACGCTCGAGTGCGTCTCCTGCCAGGATAGAATCCGCTTGAGCGCGTTTGCGGGCGTCAAAGAAGCGCTTGCAGAAGCGTCCCTGGAACTGCACGGAGTCGCGTCCCTGCGCGCCTTGCTCCGGCAGAACGACGATGTTAGCAATCATCTGCTCCATGCCCCACGTGCTTCCTTCCGCGTTCATCCGGACATCACTGACGACCTGGTATTGTGCGTTATCATCCGGGAAATCACGCTCTAACTGCACATACACGGCGTGGAGTAGGGCCGCCATCTGTTTGTTCTTATTGCGCTGTTTGCTCTTCTTGGCCGCCACGACCGTCTCTTCCAATGCTATCGGCTGCTCAATGAGCACGATATTCGGCAGTGAAGGGTCCTCCAGACTGCCCGCAAGAACGACCTGCTTTTGATATCCGATATACGAGACGACGACCCGACTGTCTTTGGTGAGGTTGGCTTCGAACGAGAAATAGCCGTCGTTATTGGTGGCGGTGCCCCATTCGGGCGCAATCTCCGGATATACGGTAGCGTATGCAATCGGTTCGCCTTTCTGGTCCACAACCCGTCCCGCGAAGGTGGTCACAAGTGCTATTATGAATAAAAGGGTCTTCATTTTGCTTAAAATCGCCTGCAAAAGTACAACTTTTTTCTCAAATATGCAAGAATTATTTGCATATATCAAATAATTTGAGTAATTTTGCGTCGCAAAAACGCAAAACACAACTAATACTAACTAAAAACACAATTCTATGGAGGATTTAACTGTTTTGATGTATGTCGTCCTGGCGGCATCTATCTTAGCGCTGAGTTTTGCTTTCTATTTCTATCGCTCAATGTTGAGCAAGGAAGAGGGAACAGAACTCATGAAGACCATTGCCTCGCACGTTCGTAAGGGTGCAATGGCGTATCTGAAGCAGCAGTACAAGGTGGTGACGATCGTCTTTGTTATTCTGGCTGCTGTTTTTGCAGTAATGGCGTATTTCAAACTGCAGAACGGTATTGTATGGTTCGCCTTCCTGACCGGCGGTTTCTTCTCTGGTCTGGCTGGTTTCTTCGGTATGAAGACCGCTACTTATGCCTCTGCCCGTACGGCTAATGCGGCTCGTCAGAGCCTGAATGCCGGCTTGCAGGTGGCTTTCCGTTCGGGTGCCGTGATGGGTCTGACGGTAGTCGGCCTGGCCTTGCTGGATATAGCAGGTTGGTTCCTCGTACTGCAGAAGACGGGCCTGCTCGCGCTCGTAGGCGCGGACGCAGACCTTATTACTATCACGACGACCATGCTGACCTTCGGTATGGGTGCTTCGACGCAGGCGCTCTTTGCCCGTGTAGGTGGTGGTATATATACCAAGGCGGCTGACGTAGGCGCAGACCTGGTCGGCAAGACCGAGTATAATATCCCGGAGGACGACCCGCGCAACCCTGCTACGATAGCTGATAACGTAGGTGATAACGTAGGCGATGTTGCCGGTATGGGTGCTGACCTCTACGAGTCCTACGCCGGATCTATTCTGGCTACGATGGCGCTTGGCGCTTCGGCTTTTGCTTTCTGCGAACAGATGCAGTTCAAGGCCGTTCTCGCTCCTTCGCTGATTGCCGCATGCGGTGTACTGCTCTCTATCATCGGTATCTATCTGGTGAAGACCAAAGAGGGCGCAGGCATGAAAGAACTGCTCCGCGCCCTGGCTATCGGTACGAACACAGCCGCTGTGCTCATTGCCGGCGTGACTTTCGGTATTTTCGCATGGCTCTTTGGAACGGAGACTAACCAATGGTGGCATGTGAGCCTGTCTGTAGTAGTAGGTCTTCTCGCCGGTGTGATCATCGGTCAGTCCACCGAATATTATACCTCGCAGAGTTACAAGCCGACGCAGAAGGTTTCCGAGAGTTCGCAGACCGGTCCGGCAACCGTCATCATCAGCGGTCTGGGCTTAGGTATGCTCTCGACGGCTATTCCGGTTGTCACCGTAGGTGTGGCTATCATCCTGGCGTATCTGTGCGCCAACGGCTTCCAGATCGAGTTCAGCGCCGCTAACCTCTCGATGGGTCTGTACGGCATCGGTATTGCCGCTGTGGGCATGCTCTCGACGCTGGGTATCACGTTGGCTACGGACGCTTACGGACCGATTGCCGACAATGCCGGTGGTAATGCCGAAATGTCGGGCCTGCCTGCAGAAGTACGTCAACGTACGGACGCGCTCGATGCTCTTGGTAATACGACTGCTGCAACGGGTAAGGGTTTTGCCATCGGTTCTGCCGCCCTCACGGCGCTGGCACTCTTGGCTTCCTATGTAGAGGAGATTAAGATTGCGCTCATCCGTACCGGCGAGGCATTGCCGAACGGTGTAGAGGCCGCTAAAGCGACCCTCGTGGACTTCATGGACGCATATAACGTGAACCTAATGAACCCGATCGTGCTCGTGGGCATCTTCATCGGCTCGATGATGGCCTTCCTGTTCTGCGGTCTGACGATGAATGCAGTAGGCCGTGCAGCGCAGAAGATGGTAGAAGAGGTTCGCCGCCAGTTCCAGACCATCAAGGGTATCCTCGAAGGTAAGGCCGATCCGGATTATGCACGCTGTGTGGCTATCTCTACCAAGGGTGCGCAACATGAGATGTTGCTGCCGTCTATCCTGGCGATCATCGTTCCTATCATCACGGGTCTCGTGCTCGGCGTAGCCGGTGTTCTCGGCTTGCTCATCGGCGGTCTGGCAACAGGCTTCGTGCTTGCTGTCTTCATGGCGAATGCCGGTGGTGCCTGGGATAATGCCAAGAAATATGTGGAGGAAGGTCATTTCGGTGGCAAGGGCTCTGACTGCCATAAGGCAACCGTAGTAGGCGACACCGTAGGTGACCCGTTCAAAGATACGTCGGGACCGTCGCTCAACA
>JAFWAK010000062.1 GCA_017507715.1 Paludibacteraceae bacterium
AACCCGCTGATTGGTTCTGCCGGTGTCTCGGCTGTGCCGATGGCTGCCCGCGTATCGCAGACAGTAGGACAGGAGGAGAATCCGTCGAACTTCCTGCTCATGCATGCTATGGGTCCGAACGTAGCTGGTGTAATCGGTTCAGCTGTCGCAGCTGGTGTCCTCCTAACGATGTTAGGCTGATAACTGAAAGCTGTATTCTGAATGCTTATGTCTAACCGCCGAATCGGAACAATAGTGTTGGTAATAGCCATGATTATCGTGGCTATTTCCGTTTTGTTCACCAATAACCTTGCGCGTTCCTTGCAGGTCGAGGAGCAGAAAAACATGGCCATTTGGGCTGATGCTACGCAGCAACTCATCGTGGCTGACAGTGATGCCGATATCGACTTCTTCATGTCCATCATCGAGAAGAACACCACTATTCCGGTATATATCTCGGATGCAGAGGGAAACGTCCTCTCGAGCCGTAACGTCCCGGAAGGGAAGAGCGGAGTAGGCAAACACGGCCCTATTGAACTGCGTATCGACGAGACGACCACCCAGTATATCACATGGGATGACAGCAGTCTGCTGACGCGTCTCACCTACGTACCGTACGCCCAGTTTGCCCTTATCTTCATCTTCATCGCTATAGCGGTCATCACTATGCTGACCGGCCAACGAAGTGAAGAGAACCGCCTGTGGGTAGGACTGTCCAAAGAGACGGCACACCAACTCGGCACACCTATCTCTTCCCTCAACGCCTGGCAGGAACTGCTGGCGGACAAGTATCCGGCGGATGAGTACGTACCGCAGATGAAGGGCGATATAGAGCGCTTGCAGATGATAGCCGACCGCTTCCAGAAGATTGGTTCTGAACCCGAACTGCAACAGGAGAACCTCATCCCGGTGGTGCAGAAAGCCGTTCATTACATGCAGGCTCGTATCTCCGGACGCATTAAGATAGATGATACATGCCTCAACGGCGTAGAACGTACCGTGCTGCTGAATGCACCGTTACTCGAATGGGTCATCGAGAACATCCTTAAAAACGCTGTGGACGCCATTACCGGCGAAGGACTCATCGCATTCCAACTTCATGAGAACGAGCATGACGTCATGCTGGATATCACGGATAACGGCAAGGGTATGGACAATAAAACCCAGCGTCGAATATTCGAGCCTGGCTTCACGTCTAAACAACGGGGTTGGGGATTAGGACTTCCACTCTCCAAACGTATCGTCGAGCAGTATCACGGAGGCAAACTCCTCCTTAAGCAGAGCCAGCCGGGTGTTGGTACTACCTTCCGCATCGTCCTTAAAAAGCCCGAAAACGGTTGAGCCCGAACCACTCATGCTTGCATAATAAGCGTCTGCGTCCTGTAGACGCTTTTTTATTTCCGCTATAATAGGGTGCTTGGGAAAGACCGTTGCTTCAAAGTCATTGACAAGAAGACCGGTATTGCCTGAGAGAGCACAGACCGGCTTTGCCTGACAGAAGGCAGACTTGATTTGCCCGGAGACTTCCGGATGAAGCACAATACCGGAGTAGGCTTCGCGCGTAGAAACTCCTTCTGCCGGCTTGATCATGATGATCCGTGTTCCCTTCAGGTCCAACTCAATCGGCGTCAGAATATCTCCTATGCCTTCGGCATAACAGGGCACATTATAGATGAAGAACGGGCAGTCTGCGCCTAAAGAACGAACTTCCTGAGCCAACTGAGCCTTGCTCAGCCCCAAACCGAACAGCTCGTTAAGCGCAATAGCCATGTGCGCCGCATCGCTACTTCCGCCACCCAAACCTGCACCAAAGGGTATATTCTTCTTAAATCGGATGGAAACAGCACCTACCTGCGGATATTTGGCCGCCATCTGCTTATAGCAACGGATGATCAGGTTATCCTCTTCCTTGCAATCTACTGCAATACCTTCCTGCGTAAAGGAATAATCCGTAACCGGTAAGCCTTCACCCTTTATCTTCACCTCCAATTCGTCATGCAGCCCGTAAATAGGGACGAAGATCGTCTCTAAGTCATGGTATCCGTCGGCACGCTTGCGTACCACCCGAAGTCCCAGATTAATCTTGCAATTAGGATAAAGTAGCATAATTCTCTCAAAAACTGCTGCAAAATTACAAAAATATTTTGATATATGCAAAAATATTTGTACCTTTGCAGCCGATTTTAAGGGGTAGGTATTTATGCCCCTTCCGGCGGAGGCCGGTTTCCCCGATTAACGGGGACACCTCCGGGGGTATTAGCTCATCTGGCTAGAGCGCAACACTGGCAGTGTTGAGGTGAGCGGTTCGAGTCCGCTATACTCCACAAAAAAGCACCCAAACGGTGCCTTTTTTTAATGCCTACTGCTTTAGTCGCGAGAATGTACCGCAATGTGCGCAGGTATAAAAGGAGTTGGATGGAGTAGAGCCTGAGCCTCCGTACGATTCAATAAACAAACGCAGGACAAAATCCTGCGCTTGCTGTTTCATAGTTAACAAATTCATTTTCATAAGTTAGGTTGGTTTAATGACAACAGTTACTGTATTCGTCGTTTTCAAATTCGTTGCAAAGATAATACATTTTTGTGAACTATGCAAGAAAAAAATCAGAATTTTATACACAATAAATGTGAATATATTTTCTGCATAATTTGTACACAAATATAGTGTTTGCAAACCGCAGCAAATGACCACTAATCCCTAATCCAGCACGACTGGAAGGTAAGAGAGTAGAGTAGTACCGATTTCAGCTCATTACACGATTATTAACAATCGTATAGGGTAGTACTGAAAGGGATAAATACAAACTTTATAAGTTCGTAACTCATTATATTTCAATAGTTAACAAAATTACTTAAAGTAATAATAGGTAGGACTTAAAGAGATTCCGGTTTATAAGGCATTATAGTATGTTGTTGTGTGTGCTATAGTTCGTAAAATGCTTATTTACTGCACTTTATGTTTGTTACTTGTAGCAAAATAGCAATATATAGACGCTCTTTTGACCAACCATCCGGCCAGGCAGGTATATATGGCTATTTAAAATGTTCCACGCTCTGGGTGTTTTGTGTTGTGTACACGCTTGTTTGTTGTACACATTCACAAATGACAAAAATATTTTTCAAAAAAGTTTGCACATATTTGTGTATTTCACATTTTTTTTGTACCTTTGCGGCAGATTTCTGAGAATCGTATATTTTGCTGAGAATCGAATATTTGTAAACAAATACGCTATGAATGAAAAAGAACGCATTGAGCGTGTAAAAGACAGTTTAGGCCTTACTGCTCGTCAGTTTGCTGCAGAGATTCATGTGCAGCCCGGCACGATCAGTAATATGATGTCCGGACGTAATAATCCCAGTTTAGACGTCATGAGGCGTATCTTGGAGCGCTACCCGACGCTGAATCCGGAGTGGCTTATTCTGGGCAAAGGAGAAATGTGGCGTACAGTTCCGGGTGAACAGGCTGGTCTTTTTGACGCCCTACCGCCCGATCCGAAGGATAAAACGGCACGTACGGCCACAAAAGAAGAGCCGCAGATCCCTGCAGCTCCTTCTAAACAAATCAAGAATATCGTCGTCTATTATACGGACGGCACCTACGAGGAATTTACACAAGTGCCAGTTTGATCACCTCGCTGATATCATGCACAAAGTGCAGTTTCAGGCCTTTGAGGTAGATATCATTGATTTCCGATACATCTTTCCGGTTATCTTCACAGAGGATGATATCCGTAATACCTGCTCGCTTTGCCGCGAGCAGTTTTTCTTTGACTCCACCGATAGGCAGCACCTTTCCGCGTAGGGTCATCTCGCCCGTCATAGCTATTCTGGGCTTCACCAGACGCTTGGTAAACGCACTAACCAGTGCCGTAGTCATCGTAATACCGGCTGAAGGACCATCCTTAGGAATAGCGCCTTCCGGTACATGGATATGCACCGCTGTTTTCTCGAATACTTCGGGCTTGATACCTAATTCTTTGGCATGCGCCTTAACGTATCCTAAAGCCAACGTAGCGGACTCTTTCATTACGTCGCCTAAGTTACCCGTGAGGGTAAGGGTAGGTGCTTTGGCGGCAGAGAGGCTGGTCTCGATGAATAATATCTCACCTCCCACTTGCGTCCAAGCCAGACCGGTAACGACACCTACATATTTGTTGGTCTCCCAGGAATCACGACTGAACCGCGGCTGACCGAGGTATTCCCGCACGTCATCGAGCGTCACGAATACGTTATAGTCCTCACCAAGGGCTAACTTGGTATCTACCTTGCGGCAGATGGTGGCAATCTGTCTTTCCAGGCTGCGCACACCTGACTCGCGGGTATAATCGTCTATAATGCGTCCGATAATCTCTTTCTTGAATTTGAGTTGGTTTGCTTTCAGACCATGGTTAGCCAGTTCCTTCGGAATCAAGTGGCGCTTGGCGATTTCTTCTTTCTCTTCCTGCAGGTATCCGGTCATCTCAATCAGTTCCATGCGGTCGAGCAACGGACGGGGAATGGTCTCCAGGCTGTTGGCCGTCGCGATGAACAGCACATGGCTCAAGTCATAGTCTACATCCAGATAGTTATCATGGAAGGTGTTGTTCTGCTCGGGGTCCAGCACTTCGAGTAAAGCCGAAGTAGGGTCTCCCTTATAGTCCGCACCGATCTTATCAATCTCATCGAGCACAAATACCGGATTGGAAGTGCCGCATTTCTTGATATTATCAATAATACGACCGGGTAGGGCACTCACGTAGGTACGACGGTGTCCACGTATCTCTGCCTCGTCATGCAGACCGCCTAAAGACACGCGTGCATACTTGCGTCCAAGGGCCTCTGCCACACTCTTGCCGAGACTCGTTTTGCCCACACCCGGAGGACCGAAGAGGCATAGGATAGGGGACTTGACCGGGTGATTCTCCTTTTCTTTTTTCGTGCGAAGCGCCAATTGACGTTGTACCGCAAGGTATTCGACGATACGTTTCTTCACTTTATCCAATCCGAAGTGGTCGCGGTTGAGGACCTCTTGGGCATGGTTCAAGTCGTAGTTATCCTCCGAATAAATGCCCCACGGCAACTCCAACATCGTATTCAGATAGTCGAGTTGGTTGGAGTAGTCCGGCGAGAACATATTCATATGCTCGAGGCGTTTCACTTCTTTCTCAAACACCTCTGCAATAGCCTTAGGCCATAGTTTGTCTTTGGCTTTCTCGCGCAGTTCCTTGGCAGCCTGACCATCCGTGTCACCTAAGTCTTTCTTGATGGTCTCGATCTCCTGTTGCAGGAAATACTCACGTTGCCGTTTGTCAATGGTCTCTGCCGTACGACGACGTATATCTGCCTTGATGCTCAGTTCCTCGAGGTCTTTCTCAAGGATAGCCAGTAATGCCGTTGCGCGTTCTGTCAGGGCATGAATCTCCAGCAGACCTTGCTTGGTCTCTGTAGGCATTTTGTATGTCGAGCAGATATAATTGACCAGAGTAGGTGAGCTGTTGATATGCTTGAGTGAGGTCTGCAGGCCTGCCGGCGTATCTTCCTGATAACTCAGGATCTTCTGGAGGGTCTCTTTGATAGTATCTACAACGGCTTTGAACTGTTTGTCGCTCTTGAGCGGCATATTCTCTGCCATCTCGAGAACATGTGCATGCAGCACACCTTCTTCCTCCATAAAATCAACAGCTTGAACACGGTTCAGGCCCTCAAAGATAGCCATCTGCGTGTCTTTGCCCATCTCGGGAACCGGAATGATCTGTACCACACGTGCCATCACACCGAGTGTGTACAAGTCATGCTCAGTCGGTTCCTTAACGTCGTTGTTGCGCTGAGTAAGTAATACGAGCGGCCGGTCGTCCTTGTTGGCTGACTTAATCAGCTTAAGACTGCTTTTCTTGGAAATAGCAATCGGAATCATCACTCCCGGATACACTACATTGTTCCGAATAGGGAGTACTTCGTAATACTTATTCTCTATATTATACTTTTCTTCCATTATGTTATTTTACATAATCGTGATTAGGTCTGAGACCGTATAGTTTTTAGCCAACAGTTACTGTGGCGTCTATCTTACGGATAAGACCTTTGAGTACATCGCCCGGGCCGAACTCATAGAATTCGTTAGCTCCATCGGCAATCATCTGTTGTACGGACTGTGTCCAGCGAACCGGCGATGTGAGTTGCTTGAGCAGATTCTCGCGGATTACTTCCGGTTCTGTTTCTGCCTTGGCGCTTACATTCTGATAGATCGGACAGAACGGTCTGTTGAAGTTCGTCTTAAGGATCGCTTCTTTGAGTGCCTCTGCTGCGGGTTGCATTAAGGGTGAATGGAATGCGCCGCCAACCGGCAGACGAAGCGCTCTGCGGGCCCCAGCGTCTTTGAGCAGTACACATGCCTGCTCTATGGCTTCTATCTCACCGGAGATCACTACCTGTCCCGGGCAGTTGAAATTAGCGGCTACGACGATTCCGTCCGTCACTGTTTTACATAACTCGGATATTTTGTCGTCCTCCAACCCTAACACAGCGGCCATCGTTCCGGGATTGGCTTCACAAGCCTCTTGCATAGCCTGAGCACGGGCTGAGACCAGTAATAATGCGTCCTCAAAGCGCAAAGCACCACAGGCTACGAGTGCTGAAAACTCGCCTAAACTGTGCCCTGCTACCATATTCGGCCGCTCAATAGTCATCATACGCTGTGCCACTACCGAATGCAGGAAGACGGCAGGTTGCGTTACTTTGGTCTGCTTGAGGTCGTCTGCCGTGCCTTCAAACATCACATCCGTCAGCGAGAAGCCAAGCAGCTCATTGGCTGCCTGACACATCTCGCGTGCTTCGGGATACGCGTCGTACAGGTCACGACACATTCCAGGGAACTGACTACCCTGCCCCGGGAAGACAAAAGCTTTGCTATTTGTCATTTGTGATTTGTAATTTGTAATTGGTGATTTATGCCATCAAACCTGCTACCAATGCCAGAATTGCGTAGAACTCAGGCAGAGCGCAGTAAATCATGGTATTCGTCATTACATCGTGGCCGGCAGCAATGTTTGCAATACCGTTGGCTGCTGTTTGACCCTGGCGGATTGCGGACAGCAGGAATACAATACCCATGCCGATACCCAGACCGAACAACAGAATCGGATTGGTCTCGATGAGGCCTTTCATCATCAGGAATGCCACGAAACCATACAGACCCTGCGTAGCAGGAAGTGCGGACAGAATCATGTAAGCAGACGATTTCTCCTTGTTCTTCTTAAGACCGCCTTCTGCTGCATTAGCTGCAATTGTGGTACCGAAAGCCGATCCAACGCCGGACAGACCTAACATAAGTCCAAGTCCGAGATAACCTAAAATTTGTTCCATAAGTTATATTAAATTAAAAATTAAAAATTACGAATTAAAAATTATTTCTTAAACGGTGTGTATAATTTACCGGTTCCTTCATATCCGGCATTCTTGAGATACTCCACGAACGAGAGACGCAGCGGGTGTACAAAAGCGCCCAGACACGCCATGAGCAGGTTGAGCACATGGCCGAACGTGACAATCAGGATAAATCCTACCCATGTGCCGATATTCGGGTTCTCGCCCAATACCTGCGCGCCCAGTTGGTTAAAGGCGGCACCTAACATACCACCGGCCAGACCAAGGGCGTATAGACGGATATAACTGAGCACGTCGCCCAACAGACCGGTCGTCATGCCATAGGTATCCCACAGACCGGCTCCTATGTTTATCAGCGGATTGCGGCCCGGTGTATTGAAGATGAAGATACCTAAAGCGGACACAGCACCGATGCCGATGAGCGTCCATTTGACAATTTCCGTCGGCAGGGAGAAGGTCATCGCAAGAATAGCGGTACATATTCCGCCCACGATGAGCAACAGCCATCCCCACGTGGATACAGTGGCTTTGAAACCGTCCCGCTTGGTATAAGAGATCGCTTTGATGGTCATAG
>JAFWAK010000010.1 GCA_017507715.1 Paludibacteraceae bacterium
AGACTGTGAGGGTTCCGGGACTGAACTCCTGAAAAGCGCCGTACCCCATCAGACCGAAAGCGAGCGCGAGCCAGTGGAGGTTGTTTAATCGCTGTTCGCGATTCAGGAGTGCACCATACGGCACAAGGATAGCCGCTACGACACAAGCCCATCCGGCTATACGCAGCGGCAGTAACTGCGCGCCGAAAAGACGCACCAAAACTCCGCCGGTAAGGATAGTTCCCACCGACATCCAGCCGCTCTCTAAACTCTGGTATTTATAGAGCCAATAGAACGGGTCCATCGGATTGCCGTAACCGGCAAAGACATACCACAGCGACCAGCTGAGCGTGAACGCCAGCAGGCTTATTGATAATATGAGTTTAGCAGATCGCATATCGAATGTACTTCTTCCACCTTCAGGTCATAGAACAAGGGCAGACGGACCAAGCAATCGGCGTAGCGGTCACACTGCGGCAGTGCCCGACCATCATGACGAGCCTTGTAATATTCGCTGCTATGCAGGCTCAGATAATGGAACACAGCCCCTACTCCATTCTCCTTAAGATACTTGATAAGTGCGGTGCGCGCCTCCAGCGAAGGGAGCACGAGATAGAACATATGAGCATTATTCGTAGCATATTCCGGTTTGTCCGGCAAGGTGAAGTAACCTTTGGCGGCCAGCGGTTTGAGACGCGAGAAATAGGTATTCCACAGTTTCTTGCGCTTGGCTTGAATCTCATCGATATTCTCCAATTGCGCCCAAAGGAAAGCCGCATTCACTTCGCTCGGCAGGAAAGACGAACCTATATCCACCCATCCGTATTTATTGACCTCACCGCGGAAGAACTCAGCGCGGTTGGTTCCTTTCTCCCATATGATTTCTGCACGACGCACAAAACGCTCATCGTTGACCACCAACAGACCTCCTTCGCCTCCGGCCGTGATATTCTTGGTCTCATGGAAAGAGAACGCGGCCATATGACCGATAGAGCCTAAGGGCTGCGGGAACTTACGATCCGGCGACTGATAATAACTATCGATAGCCTGCGCGGCATCTTCCACCACGAGCAGGTTATGCTTCTTAGCCACCGCCATGATAGCATTCATATCACACGCGATGCCGGCATAGTGAACAGGCACGATCACCTTTGTACGCGGCGTGATAAGGGCCTCGAGCGTCTCGGCATCGATATTCGGATTACGTTGCATCGAGTCCGCAAACACCACCGTCGCTCCTTCGCGCAGGAAGGCCAAAGCAGTCGAGACAAAGGTATAAGACGGTACGATCACTTCGTCACCCGGTTTGAGGTCACAGAGGATGGCACACATCTCCAAAGCATCCGTACCACTGGTGGTCAGCAGGGCCTTACGAAAACCGTAACGGCGCTCAAACCATGCCTGGCAGCGCTTCGTAAATGTACCATTACCGGAGAGTTTACCGGTAGAGACCGCTTCGTACATGTAATGGGCTTCCTTGCCCGTCAGATGAGGTTGATTAAAATTGATCATTTATGATTGATGATTTATGATTTCAAATTTAGAGGAAAAATACTATTACACCGATTATGATGACTCCTATCGCCAGTGCTTTGCGTTTATTAATGGGTTCTTTGAAGATGAGCCATGAGAGTGTCGGTACGAAGAAATAACTGAGACTCTCGATGATACTCAACTCTTTGAGTTGCAAGCCTTGGTGCATGCACCATATATTGGCTACCATAGCTGCAAACATAACCGCATAACCGCTTATTACCCACACATTGAGGTACTGACGCCACCAAGGTTTGTATCCTTGACGAGCTCCGTGTTTGAGCGCCATCTGCGCGCAAGCTGCTACAAACACCACTGCTAATGCGATAAGAGCGTATTTCATGCGCGTGATAGAATCGTTATACCGGTTATTATGATGATTGACCCGATGATATTCGGAATCGTGATAGTCTCACCGAAGAGCAATGCCGCGATGAGCATGGTGAAGATAAGCGTTGTGCCTTTGAACATATAGGCAGTGCTCAGTTCGATACGCCGCAGCACTTGTTGCCAAAGGATAGCATACGCGCCGATGATAGCACACGCTGCTCCAAACCATAGCAAGTACGGCCATGAGAAGGTCGGCTGCAATGCGGCCATCTTCGTGCAGATACCCACACAGGCATACAGCATGTTAATGCCGATAAGCGCGACTATATGTTTGATTTCTAATTTCATTCGGCTTTACGCAGGAACTTAGCGGGGTTTCCTACCCAAATCTCTTTCTCTCCTACATCTTTGGTCAACACGGCTCCCATACCTACGGTTGAATAGTCGCCGAGGGTAAGGTTCTCGCGGATCGTGGAGTTGAGTCCGATATGCACACCGCGACCAATCTTGAGATAACTGCCCACACAGGCTTGTGCAGCGATGTGCGTGAACTCACCTATCTCATTATCATGACCGATGGTAGCAGCCACCATAACCAGACAACCGCGTCCGAAATGCGTACCCGGAGACACACAAGCCTGCGGCATGATAACCGTTCCCGGTTCCATCTTTACATTCGGCGCCACATACGCCATCGGATGTACAAATGTAGCCAGATGGGCATCGTCAATGCCTAAATGGGCAAAGAGATCCAGACGCTCACATTGATTATCAATGCGCAAGATCGTGTTGATAAACAGATAGCCTTGTTCCTGGAACTTAGGCGCATCTTCCACTTTGCCTAACACCGGATAATCATCTATATACTCACCTACCGGCGTACGGTCGTTGAGAAAACCGGCACACTCAAGGTCTGTGGCTCCTAAACGCTGTGCGTGGGTGATCGCATTGGCAATCACCGAGCCATTACCCAAACCTCCTAATATAAGTACTTTACGCATATCAGCAGATTTTTTCGATGATATAATTCGGGCGTTGCTTGGTCTCTAAGAAGACTTTTCCTATATACTCTCCGAGCACCCCTAAAAAGGCGAAGTTAAGACCGAAGAGGAAGAGGATAAGTACGATTGTACTCGTCCAGCCCGTCACTACATTTCCGAATAGTTTATAGAAGATAAGCGCAATGCCGACGAGGAAACTGATAATACTCATGAACATACCTAAATATGTCACGATACGTATCGGGAACATGGAGAAGGAGAAGATACGCGCAAACGTAAGGCCGAACATCTTACGCACATTATACCCGCTCTTGCCGGCAAAGCGCGCATCGCGTTTAAGCGGCACGATCGCATAGTTGGCTCCGATATAATAGAGCAGACTGAGCGTTGTGGAGGTCTTCTCCGGGAATTTCTTGAGTTCATCCACTACCGACCGACGAATCGCACGGAACACACCTAAATGCGGTTCGATATGAATGGCAGTGATAGTGTTCGACACGCGGTTAAAGATATTCGACACCGTACGTTTAGCCCATGTATCCTGTCGCGTCTGCCATTGCGCAATGGCCATCTGCGTTCCGGACTTAAGGAGCGTGTCAATGAGTACGGGTATATCTTCCGGACGGTCCTGAAGGTCGCTATCCATGAGCACGATAATCTCCCCCTTCACTACATTGAGTCCGGCTGCGATAGAGTTCTGCTGCCCGAAATTACGTGCTAACTTAACAGCCACTATATGGTCATCCGCCTCACGCAGTTTCATTATCTCGTCCCACGAGTGATCCTTACTGCCGTCATCCACGAGCACGATCTCGTAATGCGTTGCCAGACTCTCGACCACCGGGTTCAAACGACGATAGAGTTCTTGGAGCACCTCTTGGTCGTTATAGACAGGCACGACC
>JAFWAK010000063.1 GCA_017507715.1 Paludibacteraceae bacterium
GAATCGAATCCGGCCTTTATGCAGCGTTTTTATCGTGTATAACAAACCGCGCGCCGGAAGTTGTTCCCGGTGCGCGGTATGAATTGTTCAGGACGAAGCTCCTTACCTCTTGCGGATGATGAACTAGCAACGCTCTCTATCACCTCTAATATCAGCGGTTCGGCACTGCAATGTCCGGCGTTGACAGTCAATAAAGACGCCACGGTGTCGCTGTTCTCGCGCAACTCGCAGGAAGGTATGTACGCCCTCTCGTGCGATGCCATCTCCGTGAATGCCGCTACGCTGCTGGCTGAAGTGACGACCGCTAATCTGGCTGTGCAAACCAAGCAGTTGAATCTCAATGGTAGTTGGCTGGAGAAACCCAAGGGTGGTTTCGTGGACAAAGAGAAAGCGTGTATCTGCTACGGCGATAGCCTTCCCGCCAAACGTGTGCGTATCACGCTCGAAAAGAAACAATGATCATGCGTAGATATCTTTTAATAGCCCTCCTGTTGACCGTCACACTCGGTTTGACAGCCACAGCTTATAGACCATCCACCGTACCAAACCCGCGGGCTACGGACGGTAAGGCATTTGTGGCCAATCCGGACAATATCCTGTCGGATGAGGAGCAAAAGGCTATACAGAGTATAGCGGAGCAACTGCACGAGATAACAGGCGTGGAGATGGTTACCGTGGCGTTGGACGATATAGGCGATGCCAACGCCTTTGATTTCTCAGTGGATCTGTTCAATCACTGGGGAATAGGTGACAGAGAGACTAACACCGGCGTGCTCATCTTCTTCACGATGCAGCAGCACGATATCCGTATCACTACCGGTAACGGTTTGGAAGGACTCTTACCCGACGCGGTGTGCTATGATATCATCTGCGATGAGATTATCCCGGTGCTGCGTCAAGGGCAATACGGCGAGGGTCTGCTCGTCGGTAACCAGGTGATATGCAAGCGCCTCACGACACAGCACGCCTTGGAGGAGTTGATGTTCGGCTATCGACCCAAAGAACCCAAAGAGCAACCCTGGAAAGGGCTGAGCCTCTTTGCGCTCTTCGTCGCTATGATAGCCGGTTTGGCCTATTGGGCTGCTCCTCGATGCCCTCAATGCAAGAAGAAAGGTGCGCGGACAAAGGACGAAATCCTCGTCTATGCCACTTATACCGCTACGGGACGGGGCATCCATCATCATACCTGCCGCTCCTGCGGACATCAATGGGATGAGCCTTATACGATCGCCAAACGCACTCGGAGCACCTCCTCTTCCGGTCGTGGCGGAGGATACAGCAGCGGTGGTTCTTCCGGCGGCAGCTTCGGCGGCGGCTCCACCTCTGGCGGCGGTGCCGGTGGAAAATGGTAAAATGAGTTTAGTGGTTTAAGAAAAAAACATAAAAAAAACCTTTGAGTCCTTTTGAAGCTTCGCTTCCTACGCGTATTATTGCTAAAAAATCCTTGTGAGTAAACTCCCAGATATTTTTTACCACTAATCCACGACCCTTGCGGGTAAAAGTATTCAAAGGATATAAACACAAAACACAATTTTTTCATAGTCATCACCAAAGAATGTTTTTTAGGTTTATGTCCGAAGTTGGCTATTAACTCGTAAGAGTGTGGATTTGATTGATTGAGCGTCGTGGGAGCTCGCTCATAACGACGATTAAGCAAACAAAGACACAAAGTCCAAAGGACTAATAGACAACTGAGGGGTTTTATAGGTTTTCTTAAAAACATCAAACAATAAAGAAATTAAACTTATTTAATTTATGATAAACGAGTTATTATTATTGTTGTTATCGCCCTCGTGGCAGGGTTGGCTTTCTGGCTTGCCGGCAAGTACAACGCCATGGTGACAGCAGAAGAGAACGTGACCACGGCTTGGTCGCAAGTAGAGAACCAGTATCAGCGTCGTAGCGACCTTATCCCCAACCTCGTTGCTACGGTCAAGGGCTACGCGGAGCACGAGAGTCAGGTCTTTGAGAACGTGACGGAAGCGCGTGCCAAAGCGACTCAGATGACGCTGTCCGAGGACGCGACGCCGGAACAGATGATGGCGTTCCAAGCGGCACAAGGTGAACTGACACAGGCTCTCGGTCGATTGCTGGCCCTGGCAGAGAACTATCCTGACCTGAAGGCGAATGAGAACTTCCGCGACCTGCAGGCTCAACTGGAAGGCACGGAGAACCGTATCGCCGTAGCGCGTAATGCCTTCAACGAAGCTGCCAAGGCATATAACATCCTCATCCGTAAGTTCCCGAACAATATCGTAGCGGGTATCTTCGGCTTTGGTCAGAAGGCTTATTTCGAGGCGGACGAAGGTGCGGACAAAGTGCCGGTAGTGGAGTTTTGAGATTTATGATTGCAAATTTATGATTTATAACTTATTAAGATGATGAAAAGATTTATCTCTCTGGCAGTCGCGTTGCTGCTCTTCGCTGCTTCTTATGCAGCCGTTACAGACGTGAGTACGCTCAGCCAACTCGCCAATGCAGTCTCGTACTCTTCGGACACTATTCACCTTACGGCGGACATCACTTATGGGGACGCCGACGGAGTGCTGTATGTACCCGCCAACAAGACCTGTGTCATTGACTTTGACCTTCACGAGATCCGACGGGACGTGACCCACTCTGCCAACACTATCCGTCCGGCTATCACCATAGGACGCGGCGCCAACCTCACCCTCATCAACGGTGGGGTAATCTGCAACAACACGCTCGTGGATGCATCTGTCCAGCCCTGCGCGGTCTATATGCCCGGCGACAAATCCGTGCTGAATCTTGAGAGCACGACCCTTGTCGGTCTTATGAACGGCAACCAATATGCATCCAATGCGTACGGCCTAATCACGGATGATCAAGAGGACATAACCATCAATGCTCGTGATGCCAACATCAACTGTCTCTATTTAAAGAACCTTACGCACGTTCACACGCTCAACCTGTACCGTGTCAATTTGGGCTCGGAGAACCGCAAGAATGCCGGCGGTCTCGGTCTGAAAGCCGATGCTCCGCGCAATCTCCAAGGTACGTTTGTCATGGGTATGTTAGACGGAACGAACCTCTCCGGCGCACAACTCTTATCGCTCATCCCGGACCAAGACATGAAGTATTTCGACTGGAACAACCCCTCTGTCTATGCACCCCTCACCCGTGCGCAGATAGCGCAGATGACGTCCCTGCAAAGCCAGTCGTTCTATTTCTTCCCGAATCTGAACTTCTCAGTATCCAATACCGCCGTTACGTACACCAACTGCGACGACATCCTCTCCGATGGCAAGGTCAGATTTGACTTCCTGACCAACACCCTCTATTTGAAAAACACCGATCCGAATAACAGTCAAACCTTGAGCGGTATACAGTTTGCTAATTTCAAATTGAACATAGTAGTGAGCGGCAAATGGCGCATCGAAGGCTCTATCGTCGGCACCAACGGCGACCTCATCATCTCTCCGGCACATTATGCGTTGACCGCTATAGATTGCGACGTTCTTGGTATCAGCTCGTATAACGCGACCGCCGTTTCGCTGAACGGCAAATCGTTCTGCGCCAAGAACCGCGTGAGAGTGACCATCAACGATCAACACACCTATACACAAACTGCTGTATCCTGTGGCATGTTCGTCATTACCAACGCATGGATCGATGCAAAGTGCAACAAACCGATTGTGGACTGCACAAATAGTCTGATCTCGAAGGCGCGCATCACAATCGGCTCGCTTAATAATGACAACATCGTTCAGATCGAGCCGAACATCACGCAGTATTACCTCCACGTACAGACCAATGGTTCCGACCGTGGTACCGTCACCGGAGAAGGGTACTACAACGAAGGTACCGAAGCCACTATCACAGCTACGCCGAAGAGCGGTTACTATTTCGTCCGCTGGTATGAGGATGGAAATACTGAGGCTACCCGCACCGTTACCGTCACCGAAGATGCATACTACACCGCCATCTTCCTTCCCGAGGTAGTCGTCAACTACTACGACGTCAACGTCGTTTCCTCCGACGAGACCATGGGTACTGTCTCCGGCGGCGGCACGCATATAGAAGAAGGTCAAACCGTAACGATCACCGCTACGCCGAACTCCGGCTACGAGTTCATGTACTGGACGAACCTCCAAGGCTACCGCTTCAAGACCAACCCGTTCTCCTATTCCGTCAGTTCATCTGATACCTATACCGCACATTTCCGCGAGATACCTAATTATACCTCGTATAATATCTATCTCAACGGCACGCAGATCACTTCCAATAACCAGAACGATGTGCTTGGCGACGGCGTTTGGGCGTATGACGAGACGACCAACACCCTCACTACGATGGCGAAAAAGACCTATTCTATCACCAACACCGACTTTATCGATAACTATATCGCCGATCCGGTGACCATCGTCTTGAACCACTTCATCACCATCAATGCCTCTACAACGAATACATCCAATGATGTGGTGTTGTACAGTGCTTACGGCTTCCACATCACCGGTACGCCGAAACAACGTCTGACCATTAACGGCACCGACATGCGCCTGATCTATGCGGCCTTCGGACCGGTAGTGATTGACAATGTGGTGATGTTAGATGCTAAGCAGACGATTACCTCTTGGGGCGAGACCAACCTCACTACCAAGTGCGCCGTGCAGCTGAAAGGTTCCGATGATGCCCTGACCGTCAATGGTGCCGATGTATATATCAAGACTTCGGGAAGCAGCCTCTTTAAAGCCACCAACCGCACCAATGCGAACCTCTCGCTCATCCGGGCGGATATTATCTCCGGTGCAATGGACGGAACATCGCTCAATATATCTAATGATGTAAACCGCTATATTCTCCATTACAGCAATGCGGATCTGGAGGATATCTGTCCTGTTTACGGCGGCTTTGGATTCCATTATCCGGGAGAGATCATCACCATTGAGGCTTGCCCGAAAGAGGGATATCTCTTCGTACAGTGGTCCGATGGCGTCACCGACAACCCGCGGGTCATCACCATGCCGGAGCATAATCTCTATCTCGACCCGATTGTAGAGGTGGATGAGTCGTTTGTTCCGAAGGGCGCGATTATCAGTGCCGATGCTACCGAAGGACAAGGTTCCATCATCGGCTTCACCTCCGGATGGTACACCGAAGGCACACAACTCTCCATCACGGCGCAGGCTACAGAAGGCTACGAGTTCGTGCAGTGGTCCGACGGCGTAACCGACAACCCGCGCTCCATCACCGTAGAGGACGGTAAGAATCTCAGCATCACTGCTATCTTCAAGAACACCGGAGATACCACCGGCATCGAGGAATTAAATCATAAATCTGAAATCCTAAATCATAAATTCCTCAAAGACGGTATCCTCTTCATCGAGCGGAATGGAAAAACTTATAACGCCCAAGGCGCGGAGGTGAAGTGATGTAGACCGGGCGGACGGCGGCCGCCCTGAAAAAGCTCAATATCCACCCTATCACGGGCCAATTACCTCCTAAAACCACGACCATACCGCGACCACACCGCGACCACACCGCGACCCGATACGTACGTCCGTTGAAGCGGAAGGAGCGGCATATTGAGGACTGCTAACGAAGTGTTAATCCGAGTTAAGGGCGAGAGCGCATCGCGAGATAAGAACACCTTATTGCCGCAAGCGCCGTAAAATGCTAGTTTTAGGTACTTGCGCATGTGCGTTAAAAGTAGTAATTTTGCAGCGTCGGAAGGCGCTGCTTTTTTTGTACAAACAATCACCTAAAATGACAGTATTAACCATTAAATTTTATTTATGATGAAACGTATTTTTTACTCAATGGCTTTGGCGCTGATGGCGCTGATGGTTTCCATTCCCGCAAAGGCAGTAAGAGTTTCCGTAACGACGTATCAGGAGGTGTTCTCGGCAATGACTATGGGAAAAATCAATGACTATTATTTAGCGGACGATGACACCATTTCCGTAGATCGGGAAATTAACTGGAGCCATTTTGAGGGCACATATCTTGTCGTTCCGAGCAATCGTACGCGAAATCTGGATTTAAACGGTTTCACGCTGCGTTATAGTACATCAAATGCACAGTATTCCTGTGCAATTACGATGCGGGATAACAGTGTACTGAATATCTATGACAGCAAGGGCGGAGGACAGTTTATATGCCTTGCTTCAACCAACTTGGCGACTCTTAATTCAGACTATAACCAATATATAGCGAATAATTCATGTCTCTATGGCGTAAGTAACGGCGTAGTGAATATGAGCGAGGGAAATAACTCTGTATTGAATATCTACGGCGGTACATTCCAAGCAACCATCGAAAGTAATTCTTCGAATAATAAATATACATCGGTTACTTATCATTGTCCTAATGTTTTACAAGAAAGTTGGATAGAGAGTCAAACCAAATTTAAGACCAATACAGTGAATATCTACGGTGGACAACTATCCTCTATTCGCAATGAATATGGTATCCCCTACTATGATTTTGATCAAAACACCCTGATTAGGAAGCCAATATTCAGCAATGAGAAGGTGACCATTAACTTATATGGCGGCGAACTGGGTGATGCCAATGCGACATTCCCCGGCTTGACATACTATA
>JAFWAK010000003.1 GCA_017507715.1 Paludibacteraceae bacterium
CAAGAAGGCGAAGGTGGCGCAAGTTTCGATGGCACCAGTTCCGGCGCATTCAAACTCTATGCTAACGTAAATGGTACGAAGTACTACGCTACCACTGTCAGCAACAACAAAGTGCAGAGCACAACCGACGAAGCATCGGCAACCACATTTACCTTCACGGCGGTTAATGGCGGCTTCACTATCTCTGATGGAACCTCCTATCTCAAGCACGGAAGCGGCACCAATATCAGTGCATCCAATACGGCTTATACGTGGACCATCTCTGCCGGAGAACATGGCACATGGCGTATCAACTCGCAGACTAACGGCCGTGCCCTCCTGTTCCGCGAAAGCACTTATAAGGTATTCGGCGGTTATGCTACCAGCAATGCCAACGGCACGGAGTATTTCGATGTAGAAATAGGGGACAGCAATACCGCTACCTATAGCAACTACACACTCAACTGCAATTGCAGCGGTAC
Source organism: Paludibacteraceae bacterium (assembly GCA_017507715.1). Taxonomy (GTDB): domain Bacteria; phylum Bacteroidota; class Bacteroidia; order Bacteroidales; family Paludibacteraceae; genus Colicola. Next base: position 462 of record JAFWAK010000003.1, read on the forward strand.
GGCTGTGGAGAACACCGAAGTGGCACCGAAAGCAGTGAAGATCATGGAGAACGGACAGATCATCATCCTTCGCGACAACGAGAAATATACGATTTTCGGACAAAAGATACAATAACATTATGAGAACAAGAATGGTTGCAGGTAACTGGAAAATGAACAAGAACCTGCAGGAAGGTGTAGCATTAGCTACCGAATTGAAAGAAGCAGTAAAGAACCCCTCGTGCGCTGTTGTTATCGGCACGCCGTTTATCCACCTGGCTACTGTAGCTGAGTTGCTCAAGGGCTCGCCTATCAAGGTGGCTGCAGAGAACTGCGCAGACCATGAGAAGGGTGCCTATACGGGTGAAGTAAGCGCCGAGATGGTAAAGTCCACCGGTGCTGAGTACGTCATCCTGGGTCACTCGGAGCGTCGTCAGTATTATGCTGAGAGCTATGAAATGCTGGCAGAGAAAGTACGTCTGGCATTGGCTAACGGTCTGAAGGTTATCTTCTGTATCGGTGAGGTCAAAGAGGAGCGCGAGGCAAGCAAGCAGAACGAGGTAGTAAAAGCACAACTCGAGGGTTCGGTATTCGGTCTGAGCGCTGAGGAGTGGAAGAATATCACTTTGGCTTACGAACCTGTTTGGGCTATCGGTACGGGTCTGACCGCTACGCCGGCTCAGGCACAGGAGATGCACGCGTATCTGCGCGAGTTGGTAGCAAAGAACTACAACGCACAGATAGCTGACGACACGACTATCCTTTACGGTGGTAGTTGCAACGAGAAGAACGCTGCTGAGTTGTTCGCTAACCCCGATGTAGACGGTGGTCTGATTGGCGGTGCTGCACTCGTAGCCGAGAAATTCCTGGCAATTATAGCAGCTCGATAAATGGCTCTGATTAAAACCATCAATAGGAATGGCGAGATCCTCACTCCGCACATCGCTGACGACGTATTCATGGCTGAGAATGCCACGGTGGTCGGCGATGTGACGGTGGGCGAGGGTTCGAGCCTGTGGTTCAACTCCGTGCTGCGCGGTGACGTGAACACCATCGTCATCGGCAAACACTGTAATATACAGGATGGAGCCGTGCTGCACACGCTTTATCAGAAATCGACCATCCGCTTGGGCGACTATGTGTCCGTAGGACATAATGTCACCATTCACGGCGCAGATGTAGATGACTACGCGCTGATAGGCATGGGCGCGACCTTACTCGACGGTGCGCACGTAGGCGAAGGCGCCATTGTGGCCGCTGGCGCACTCGTGCTCAAAGATACGCAGATAGGACCTCACGAGATCTGGGGAGGCGTGCCGGCTAAGTTCATCAAGAAAGCCGACCCGGCCCAGACCGCGGAGATCAACAAGAAAATAGCCAACAACTATGCCATGTATGCATCATGGTACCGGTGAGTCACCGGAGACGAACATTAACAACGCTATTACCATTATGTTTAAACGCATTTTATTAAAGCTTTCCGGAGAGAGTCTTGCCGGAGAAAGCAAGCAAGGAATAGACACCGAGCGTCTGAACCAATATGCAGCGCAAGTAAAAGCCATCGCCCAGAAAGGCGTGCAGATAGGCATCGTCATCGGCGGAGGAAACATCTTCCGTGGCCTGAGCGGTGCCCAACAAGGTTTTGACCGCGTGAAAGGTGACCAGATGGGTATGCTTGCCACTGTCATTAACGCGTTAGCGTTACAGTCGGCATTGGAAGCCATCGGTCAGCCCGTTCGCGTGCTCACGTCCATCCGCATGGAGCCTGTAGGCGACTTCTACAGTCCCGCCAAGGCGCAACGCCTGTTGGACAAAGGCAATGTGGTCATTCTCGCCGGCGGCACAGGGGCTCCCTACTTCACCACGGACACCGGTTCGAGTCTCCGCGCACTGGAGATCAAAGCCGATGTGATGCTCAAAGGCACACGCGTGGACGGAATCTATACCGCTGACCCGGAGAAAGACCCGACGGCTACGAAGTTCACCGAGATCACCTATGACGAAGTCATCCGCCGTGGTCTCAAAGTAATGGACCAGACCGCCACCGTCATGTGCAAAGAGAACGGCATGCCGATATATGTCTTTAACATGGATAAAGTAGGCAACCTCGAGAAAGTCATTAACGGCGAACAAATCGGTACATTAGTCAAACCGTAACCCGTCCCCCATAACCCATAACCGATAACCCATAACCGTACAATATTATGAACGACGAATTAGAACTCTACCAGTCTGCAGCCGAAGAACAAATGCAGAATGCTGTCACTCACTTGGATGACACCCTCCAGCACATTCGTGCCGGTAAAGCCAACCCGCGTATTCTTGACCCCATTAAGGTGGATTATTACGGCACACTGTCGCCGCTTAGTAGCTGTGCTACTATCGTGACTCCGGATGCCCGTACGATTGCTATCACGCCGTGGGAGAAGAAACTGATCAGCGATATAGAGCGCGCCATCATCAATTCGAATATCGGTCTCGCTCCGTCCAACAACGGAGAGACCATCCGTCTGGTGTTGCCGCCGCTGACCGAGGAGCGTCGTCGCGAACTGTGCAAGCAGTGTAAAGCCGAGAGCGAAAGTGCCAAGATGTCCATCCGTAATGCCCGCCGCGATGCCATTGAGGAGTTTAAGAAACTCGTCAAGAACGGCCTGAGCGAGGATATCGAGAAAGATGCGGAAGAGGATATCCAGAAGGTACACGACAAATATATCGCCAAGGTAGAAGCCCTCTACGCTGCCAAGGAAAAAGAGATCATGACGGTATAACCGTCATTGGTCATTGGTCATTTGTAATTGGTAATTGGTGCGAGGTCTCGTTATCAAATCTACAGGAAGCAGTTACATCGTCCGTATGGACGGTGGTTCGGATGTGGAATGCCATATTAAGGGCAATTTCCGCATCCGAGGCATCCGTAGTACCAATCCTGTTGCCGTAGGCGATTTTGTAGAAGTACAGACCCTACTCGACGGCACAAACTGGATAATCGAGATAGAAGAGCGTAGCAACTATATCATCCGTCGCTCCACGAACCTCAGCAAAGAGAGTCATATATTAGCCGCCAATATTGACCAAGTGGCGCTTATCGTGACCATCAACCATCCCGTGACCAGCACCACCTTCATCGACCGTTTCTTAGCTACCTGCGAAGCCTACCGCGTGCGCGCGCTCCTTATCTTCAATAAAATCGACCTGCTCACAGAGGACGAGTTGGCGCAACTCGCCGAACTACGCGCCCTCTATGAATCCATTGGATATGAGACGCTGGCTATTAGTGCCAAGAACCTAAACAGCGAAGCGATAAACGCCAAAGGCTCTAACGCACGAAGTGCTGTAAACACGTTGCTGCAAGGCAAAGTAACGCTATTAAGCGGCAATTCCGGTGTCGGCAAGTCCACCCTGCTTAATGCGCTCTTCGGACGGG
>JAFWAK010000064.1 GCA_017507715.1 Paludibacteraceae bacterium
GTACCTTTGCAGTCGCAAAGGTACAACAAATTTTTGGATTAGACAAATTTTTTTTGCACATATGCAATTTTTGTAGTACCTTTGCAGCCGGAAATGAATAAGAATAATTGTATTTATTAGAAAATAACATTCTCTCATAGGACGATGAAACGATTTATATATATCATTGTGATGGCATTGAGTTTGGTTAGTTGCCACACCATGCGGGTGAAAAATACAACCCCTAAAATAACTGCGGATACTACTCTTCTACCAACTTTTCCCGCTGAAGTACTCTATGTATTAGGTGCGCAGTGGGAAGCAGATACTCTATTGCAACGCCAAATGACTATTGATAATTATATAGAGCAGCGCCTTATTGATCTATACCCCGAGAAAGCATATAAGGGTTATGTACGCAAGGTATGTAACACAGTGGACCAATTAATCAAGCAAAACGAGCACCGCCCTACTCTTTACATCCCTAAGAGGAGTGAATTGTCGTTCGTTTCGCCACACAATGCTAAGAAAGAAAAAGCGGGGAAGTTCCACAAGCGAGAGTGTAGTGATTTATACTTATATTTGGACTCACTTCCTATGGAACAAGAGTTGGCTATATTAGAGTTAACTCCCACAGAGCGAAGCGAATGGGAAAAACTGCAGACACTCATTCGTCATCCTAAATTCCTGACTCGCGAGTCCTTTGATACATTACAAATATCTTCTTTCGAAGAGGAAAATCTGCTGCTTACTGTTCTCTTATGGCGTGGACCAAGAATGTTCTATCGTATTATGCAGAGCAAATCTCGTGCAGAGAAATTAGCGTATTATTACTATGGTGATGCAACGAATAATGGTCGTCCCGGCGACGCATTCAAGCATATTTATGTGAATGTCTTGCTACGCACTTATGTTGGTGAATGGATGTCCCATGCTGTGATGGACCTTTTCTGGGAATGGAAGAGTCCGAATGCACCATGTGACCATTATATGGATTTACATAATAACATCATCGGTCGCCAAAGCCGTTATAACGACTTCACGGCGGCTGAAGAAGGTTGTGACAATAGTCGTCATTGGTTACAATGGGCTGAGAATGTGCAATCATATATTCAGGATTCCATCAATGGCGACAAACAGAATTGGGATAAAGAAACGCCCACTTTCATTGTGGAACCAGCCGCAGAGAAAGTGAGCGCGTATCAATATATTTATTGGGATAAGTAGTTAGATGTTAGATGTCAGGGGGCTTTATTCCTTGATTATCTTTGCTTTCTGATTGTCTACTACTACCATATACATTCCTTGCGATAAGTGATTGATTGTCACTTTGGTATATGGTCCTGCTACGGATTGCGTATGCACACAGCGGCCATGCATGTCATATATACGAATAGGTTGTCCTACTTGCGCATCTTTGATAAAGATAGATACATAATCTATAGCTGGGTTTGGATAAGCCATGAGTGCCATTTGTTCTATAGGTATTTCGTCCATGCCTTGTGCTGTCTCATCTACAAAAGTGATTGGTTGTGTACATGTTTCTCCAAATCGATTGGTAATGAATGCGCGTACATAGGTTCCCTGATACCCCTTATACGAGAATGTATTTCCTATTCCTACCACAGTGCTTCTTGCCGAAGAAGGAGAAGTAGAAGTTTTATCCGTTGCATATATCCAATGCACTAATCCATCTGTTTGGATAGTGATTGTTTGCTGTTCTTCGTTTACCTTTATATCCGTGATGCGTGGTGCTTTTCCTTGTCCTGTTCCCGCGGGTTCATAGCAGAAATAACTCTCTCCTTTTGTCATTGCGTCCTTAAGTTCATCGGTGGTTAAATCCTCCATGAGCATGAAGTTATAATTGCGGAATAACTGGTCGTTATTGTGGGCGTCATCGCACGAATATCCAAATATATTGCGTTCTGGTATTGTTCGCTCTAATATTTGGTCCCATAATATACGGTCATTGGGGCGTCTATTTCCTTGGTTATAGACTTCTAATCCCACCAAAGATGGGAATGTTTGGAAGTTCTTAGCATGCCATCCTGGTCCGTCTTTTTGTGTTTCTGTATAGCTTGTACCTATATTCCAATACTGTCCTGGATGGTTGATTATCTGCATACCTCCGAGCGCATAGGTATAGGCATATGACTCTTGTAGTGAAGCGAACTCTTGTCCTTGACGACCTGTGAAAAAATCATTGTGGTGATTGAATTGTCCTCCTGTGCGTTCGCTCCAACTATTGGTATTATCTTTACTTAGTTCATTACCCGGCACGGCTAACATCTGCATTCCTTCTGGCGAGCGTGCTGGAACGGAAGGCATGTATTGTGGGAATAGTTCCCAAGGGTAAGGATTATAGTCGTGGTCTGTGAGTGCGAGTATCTTATATCCCGCCGCGTAGTATCTATCCACCACATAGGCAGTTGTAAATCCATCTGAAGCGTCATTGGATTGAGTGGTATGGGTATGAAAATTGGCTTTGTATTGATTTACTGCTTGCCAATCAATATCTTCGTATGGGTTTTGGTGAATGGTAGGTTTCATCTCTTTACCATCTATCACTTTGAGATAGACGGCTCTGTGCGCTTTGGTGGTAGTACCGTTAAGTTCTATATCAAGATAGAAGCCATAAATACCGCTCTGCGCTGATGAAATGGTGTAGTATTCCTCGCCATCCGCACCTTGTGTGAGTGTGATAGGCGATGATGGTTGGTTGTTCTGATTCATACGGAAGGAAACCTTGTACCCATTCTTATTGGCAATCTTGACGGACATTTTCGCCGTCGCGCCTACTCTCACCACTGCCGGTTCCACTTTGAAGTACTCTAAATCGATATCTGAACTACCCCATGCTGTTTCGGTAACGAGTAGTTGGTTGGTGAGGTAAGAGTATGTCACATTTGCCTTGAGGCAGTTCTCTGAAACAGTAGTGCTGACTAACTCTCCCATATCGCTACCTGAGTTCACACTACCATAATGTACAGAGATCGTCTTATCGTCTGTAAGTGAGATAGTTGCGTTGAGTGTGTAGTTATTACCGATAGTCATCGTTTGTCCATTCACTTTGAAGTGTGCAGAGGAGGCAGCGGACTGGGTGTAAGTGCCGTCCTCGAAGATAGCGACTCGTTGCCATGAGGTTGTCTTACGACTGCTCTTAAAACCTATATCTTTGGGGCTTGCCATGAGTGTCGTACCGCTACAATCGGCGCCATTATTCATATTCCAGTAATAGGAGTATGTTTTGCTATCAACAGGTATTTCCTTGACCATCATCTGTGCGTTTTGTGGGGTCTTGCCATCCGCATAGTAGAAACCTGCCTGTGTGGTTGTTCCTTCGCATGCCAGAGATGAAGAGGAAGTACCATTCATAAAGGTCCAAGTGGTGGTGGACGGTGTAAGGTGTAAAGTGTGAGGTGTAGGGTGTAAGGTGTAAGGTGTAGGATGTACAGTAGATAACTTGGAGGTTTGTCCTTGTAAATAACTGAATACTTGTGGGAACAGTTTTCCCCACGAGCGGTCGTCGTGCATACCATTTCCTTCGCATGTTTGTATCTGCGTAAATCCTTTTTGTGTCAAGAGCGCAGCTACAGATTGTATGTTCTCTTTGGTGCTTTGCATATCTTGGGTAGTGTACGCCAAAGCGAAGCGCGTTTGTGTGTTTGTAGGTTGGTATGCGTTGAGGTAGTTGGTCAGTTCGGCTTTGTTATACCAAATAGCAGGCGATAAAGCACCGCATGCGCCGAACACTTCAGGGTATTTGGTAGCCGCATAGATAGCAAAGAGTCCCGCCACATCGGCTCCCATGATAGTGGCTGGTGTTTGTGCGAGGTATTTCTTCTCGAACTGAGGTTTGAAGTCCTCTATAAAACTCTTGAGGAATAGTTCTGCTTGCCCTGTACCCATAAATTCAGCGTTCACCCAAGGTGTAAATTCCGGCAACTGGGCGTAGATAACTACAATGATACCTACCTCTTCTCCTCTTTTCTGCATGGTTTCTGTAGAGTCCGCCACCGCCCATGAATCGGGATAAAGAATACGATCACCCATTTCGGTGTCCGAACCCGCATCGCGGTAACGCTGATGACGACCAAACATATAGGTAATTGGATACTGCTTATCAGACTGATAATTAGCAGGTAATAATATTTGTACGGCGTAATCTTTGTTATTTATCTTCCATGTCTCTTGTATGCCAATAGGATTGTAGGTACTTGCCCATTTGGCTACCACATCGGGGTTGCCAATAGTAGTGCGATTAGCAACCTCCTCACCAGACGCGGTCTTCTCCACATATTTCCAATCGGGTCCGCAAGTGTATTTATATCCATCCGAATTAGCCACATCCGCAGCTGTTATTCCTACGATAGTGACTTTGAACTGGTCTTTGCCTTCTATTTTTGTCATTGGCACAGCCGCTCCTGCCGCCCATGCACTCAACTCAGGCAAAGCGCCCACTACATAGCAATACTTCGTACCAGCAGGTACATTGACAGTGAAGGTTACATCTGCCCTTACAGCAGAAAAGGCACATAAGAGTGCAACGCATAGAGTATGAAAATGCTTCATATGGTATTTAGTTTATTATATTTTCGGCGCAAAGGTAGTACTTTTTTCTGATATAACCAAATGTTTTTATTCAAAAAAAGCGAGGGAACAACCTATCCCCTCGCACAATGAATAAATATGTTACTGTTGTTTGATATTAATTACAGCGAGTTCCGCTTACACTAACTGTATATACATCCGTTGAGTATGTTGATTTAGCTCCAGAAACAAGAACTTTTACCGTTGTAGAAGAAGACGGATATACTTTTGCTCCGCGAGTACCACTACCACGACCCGTAACTTTAACCGTTACATTAACAGGAAAATCTCCGTCGTTATCTAATTCCACCAATACATACCCATCTCCTACTTCAATAATAGATGCAATAACGGTTGCTCCATCTGTACCACCACTAATTTTACATTGTGCAGTTTGTGAATTCGCGCTGATTGCAAGTCCTAATACAGCCAATAACATTACTAATATTTTTTTCATTTTATTCACCCATGCCCTTGGGATTTATTTATGCTTCTGGCACGCAAATAATTAAAAATATTCCCTCTACATCAGGCTTTCGTGGGAAGTAAACATGCCCGTTTTAAAAAGTATCGTTCTTTATTTAAAATTTATGATTTCAAATGAAATTCTTCTATTTTTCCCTCTAGAAACACTTGATGTATTAGGTTCTAATGGAAGCGAAGAACCTGCAGAAAACACTTGTATTCTCTCAGAATCAACACCTTTTGCTACAAGATAATCTTTCGCAATATTAGCGCGTTTCATACCTACGCTTTGATTTGCACGGACGGAACCAATATCACAAGTATGCCCTATAATTTTGATATTTAATTCAGTATTTTCCAACATTTGCTCTGCAATAGTATCCAATTCTTTTTTCTGCAAATTTGATAACTCAATCGAATTAAATGCATAATTGCTTATAACAATAGAATTTATTTTGTTGTTGTACAGTTCTATGTTTTCTGTGGTTAATATTACTTTGTCACTGGATTTTTCACTATAACTGACTGCATCATTATACATATTTTCTGCATTCATGTTAACTTGTTCTATTGTAGAGTTATTAGCATTTGACGAGGATAATACGCTGTTGTATGTTGTTCCATAATAATACTCGTTTGTCTTCATTCTTCGATACTTAAGCATAGCGCGTTCATATTCTTCATATTGATAAATATCTTTACCTTTTTTTATAACGCTATCTTTTGATTGAACCATCAACCTCACAAAATATGATTGGAGCTGGTATTTTCCAGTCCCAACATATTTTCCTTTCGAATTCTTACGTTTTATCTCCTCATCGGATATTAATCCATATTTAACCAAATCTGGATATATCCTATTTAGATCGTTTTCCCGTTCTATCTGCCTAATCCTATTCATTACTTCTCGACTATCTCTTTTTGTAACACGTCGATTTTCATAGTCTATATCATACCATTCCATACAATACGGACTATATCTAGGATTATCAGGGTCTGAACGTTTCAGACACTCTTCCTGCAATGCTTCAACTTGCTCTGCAAATGACTTATCCGCAAAATGATTGATAACTCGATCTGTTCCATATAACATTCCTGCTATTAAATTTACTTTTCCATTGTTACCCGCATTATCATCAAGAGCAAGACCTTCAATAGTTCCTTTAGTAATACTTCTTATTTGGCTAACATCTTCTCCAGTAAATTCGCCTATTGCAGCAATTCCAAGATAAAATGTGTGTACTAAAATACACTAATCATGTATGAGTATTGCGCACTCGTCTGATGCGAAATTCCTCGGTTTGAACCGCGCAGGTACGTACTTCACTGCAGTGAAGGATACCGCCTATGCTACCACGAAACTCTATATCTATCGCCAGCAGGCGAATTATACGTCCAATCCGGTCTGTACCGAAGATATCGATGTTATCAAATGGGCGAAGGTGGATGATGAATTCAATTCTGTTACTGTCGAGTCCTTCCACTTGACCGGAGTACCGGATGTACATGGTTCATATGGTGATCCGGAATTACAATCTGATGGTACATACCTGATTAAATTCCGTAATGCCAAGTTGCCACCTTGTACCAAGGCAATGGTAGAGTGGGATGGTGTCACCTCGCGTATTCGTATCCCGTATATTGTGTCGGAGAACGCCAACTTAAATGCATCTACGCTCCTCAATGGTACAGCGCGTGATTGCTCAGACTGCGATGTCTATATTGAGCCAGGAAATACGCTCACTATTTCCGCTACCGATACCATCCGCAAGCTATATATACCGGATAATGCTACACTCAATATTAGCAACGGACAGACGTTAAACGTAAGTATCTTCAGTCTCTTCTCCGAAGGAGACCAGGCAGCACCGGTGGTTAATCTTAATGCCAGCGGTTCTATCTTCCTGCGCGACGACCGACTCTACTACGATAAACGTATTGATGACGCGCGTTACTATTGGTTCTCATTACCTTTCGATGCACACGTGAAAGAAATATCCTTTGTGAATGTGGCGGCTAATGACGGTCAACCGGAGTACTATGCCGGTACAGACGGAGATAATGTGGATCGTGCTTTCTTTATCAAGACTTATAATGGCGCCCTCCGTGCAGCCGACGCCAATGGTGGAGCGTTGGCTACAACTTATTGGACGGATGTTACAACCCGAGGTACAGACTATACGATGAAGGCCGGACTTGGATATGAGATTGGTCTGGCGGATCAGAGTACCAAGAAATTCAATGGTCAATCCTATAGCCATACTTCGCGTACCTTCCGCTTCACTATGCGTCCGGAAGCAGGAGAGAGCTGGTTAACCTCAGAGCGAACGGGGGGTGGTTCCAAGTCCGCTGTCGTCACTCCGTCTACAGTTGAGGATCAACGTAATGCATCACACGCCGGTTGGAACCTCATCGGTAATCCGTATATGCATACCTATAATACGGGTACTGTACCAAGCAACGGAAATATCAAAAACGGAGCATGGATTCGTGAGAAGAATCTTATTGGTGACTACACCGGTTGGTGGATCCTCGATGAGACCGATCCAACGAATCATCCTACGGATGTGCCGTATCTCACACTCTATGATCCATCGAAACGAAAGACTGCGGATAGTTATCGTCAGGTACTCGCATCCAGCCATAACTTACGTCCGTTTGAGGCCGTCTTCGTTCAGGTAAATGCGGGCCATACGCTCAATTTTGGTACGAACATGAGTGTTTCCGCTATGCCGGCGTATATGCGGCAGGATGAATCCGAAGAACCGATCCGTACGGGTATAACAATCTCGGGTGCGGATCGCACGGATCGTACAGGTTTCGTCCTTTCGGAGGATTACACTGCAGCTTATGAGATTGGTGCTGACTTAGAGAAGGTAATTAATAGTTATACCAAGAAAGGTGTAACGACTTATAACCTCAATCTCTATTCGTTGGATAGCCTCAATCGCCAACTGGCCTTCAATGGCTTGAATCCGGAGGCTGCGGCGGATACCATTCCGCTCGGTGTGATCATCCCGGCTGATGGCGAATATACCTTCTCGTTCGATGCCGATTGGTATGGCGTGAAGGCGCAGTATATCGAGTCCCTCGAACTCATCGACTACCAGTTGCAGACGACTACGAACTTGTTGAATAATATTTATTCGTTCACGGGTTCTGCTAATCAGATTATCAACGATCGTTTCGGACTTGTCATCCGCTTGAAAGAGCAGACTGATACACCGACCGGTAACGGAGAAATCCCCTTCCCTTCAGGGGAGGGCGAGGGTGAGGCCTCCTATCGCAAAATCATCCATAATGGAAATATGTATATCATCCGCGATAAGAGCGTCTATTCGGCTACCGGAGCAAAAGTAAAATAACTTGAAGAAACGCCTATACATATTACTATTGTTAACACTCACCCTTCCCTTTAGGAAGGGGATGGGGGTAGGCTCTTATGCTCATGCCGCTTCGTCTTACGAGGTGCAGGTACCTATGTCTTCACGGCCCAATAGTACGTATATGATGCATACTACCAGTAGTGCGCGGGTAATGTCAGTCGGAAGTGGTGGAACATCTTCGTCAACTTTCCAAATGAATACTACGGCGCGGCAAGCCAGTATGGGCATTGTGCCTACTGGTGGCCGATTTACTACGTATGTACCGGCTATTGATGCGGATGGGCATGCATATACTCCTTCACAGATAACCGCAGGAGATACTTCTCCTCATCGTCCGCATATCCGTAAAGTAGGCCACGATGATGACGAGGATGACCCGTTCATGGGTAATGTGGTGCCTATCACCAACACGCCGTGGATACTATTCAGCCTTCTGGCAATCGGATACGGCTATTTCAAACTACGGAAAAGGAGCGCATGAGCGCTCTTTTTTCATACTTTCAACTTCAATCATTCAACTTTCAACTAAAAAATCGCAAATTATTTGTGAGTGTGCGATTTTTTTCGTAACTTTGCGCCGCAAATTGAAAGTACATATGAATCGATTCTTTTTTAGTCTGTTTCTTGCCTGCACGACCATGCTTTGTCAGGCAGCACTTCCGGAGATAACCCTTCGTGATATAGACGGCCATGCAGTCAATGTATCGGACTTGGGCCAAACGGGCAAACCGGTCATCATCTCGTTCTTCGCAACTTGGTGCAAGCCCTGCATGCGTGAACTTCAGGCCATGCACGACCTCTACCTCGACTGGCAGGACGAGACCGACGTGAAGATGTATATCGTCTCTATCGACCAGGCGCAGGACTCCCATAAAGTTCGTCCGCTTGTGGAAGGTAACGGATGGGAATACAAAGTCCTCCTCGATCCGAACGGCAACTTCAAACGTGCCATGAACGTGCAGAGCATTCCACATCTGTTTATCCTCAATTCCAAAGGCGAGATTGTTTACAACCACGTTGGCTATACCGAAGGTGACGAGACTGCCATCCGCAAGTACCTCAAATAATTTGAAGGAGATCAGATATATACTACTATTCCTCACTCTCACCCTTCCCTTTAGGGAGGGGATGGGGGTAGGCCTTCTTTCTGCCAATGACACCGTTTATGTAAGCGGTGCCATTGATCATAGCGGCTTGCTCGAGTGGAATCCGAAATGGCATTACGGCTCTAACTCCTATCTGGACCTGTCCGTCCATTACCGTAATGACTCCAATCGCTTCCATTTCAAGGAACTGCGTGCAACAACGCGTCTGGAAATGATGCAATGGCCGCTTCCGGGCTATGATGATGACTTTGCCGGGCATGGTATAGGTCATCTCAGTCTGGCGGCTACGTTCGACTTCGGCGAGATAACGGTGGGAGATGTCTATGGACAATTCGGTTCGGGCTTTATTCTCAATCTCTATGAAGAACGCTATCTCGGTATCGATGGTTCGCTTCGTGGCGCCAAGTTCGACCTCACGCCCTATAAAGGCATCCATCTCACGCTCCTCGGCGGTAAGCAACGGCGTTTCTGGAATTGCTATAAAGACCGTGCCTGGGGATGGAATTATACCCAAGATGCCGTACTCGGTGCCGACCTCGAGTTGCAGATCGACCGCTGGTCCAAACGGATGCAGGAACTCGATATGAGCCTCCTCGTCGGCGGTAGTTATGTCAGCAAATACCAGCAGTTCGATTCTGTCTACGTGGCCAATGAAGCGGGTCTCTATATCTATAATCTGCCCCTGTGGGTGGGGGCTGGCGATATACGCGCCAATTGGCAGTGGAGAGGATGGGATGTACTCGTCGAATATGCCTATAAGGCAAACGACCCGTGCGATGATAATAACTTCAGTTACCGTCCCGGACAGGCACTCATGGCTTCTGTCAGTTATTCGCGCAAAGGCCTCTCCGTGCTGGCTCAATTCAAGCATTCGGATAATATGTCCTTCTTCTCTTCGCGCCATTGTGTGAGCAATGCCCGTCTCGATGGGCGTCTGAACCTATTGCCCATGTTCTGCTATCAACATACTTATGCCTTGCCTTCCCTCAATGCGTATGCAACCCAGTACGGCAAGGGCGAATGGGCCTTCCAGACGGAAATACGTTATACCTTCCCGCGCAAAACAAAGATGGGTGGCCGCTATGGCACGACACTCCAGCTCTCCGCATCGCATATCCGGGGAACGGCTTCTGAGGGCAGTTGGGCTATCGATACACGTACAGAAGGAGAGTATTACACCGATGTGCATGTCGCCATGGATAAGCGTATCACCAAAAACTGGTGGCTGAATGCCATGCTCATGTATCAGACCATGAATTTTAACGTCACAGAAGGCGAGGGAGGACTCATGCGAGCCGGAATAGCGGTCGTTGATACCCGCGTACGTGTCACCGATGATGTCGCGATGCGGGCGGAACTCCAATACCTCTATACGCCTCATTACGACGGACAATGGATCTTCGCGCTTTATGAACTCAGCCTCTTCCGTTGCCTCACCATCAGCGGCGAATATATGTATAATATCGGTCGTGGCCAGATTGTTTATGAACGCACCGAGGCTGACCGGCACTTCTATACCGCGTCTGCCACCTATACGAATGGTGCCCACCGCCTGCAACTTGGCTATACCAAGACTATCGACGGATATAACTGTTCCGGAGGTGTCTGCCGTTATGTGCCTACCATGACCGGCCTCACACTTACTTATAACTTCAGTTGGTAATGAGATACACCATACATCATACATTATACATCCTTCTGAGCCTCGTGCTCGTCGGTTGCCAGCTCATCCCCGAATCAGACCGGCTAATTCCGGTTAAGACGGGTGACCAACGTCATGTGCTGCTCGAGTTCACCGGCTTCCGCTGTGTTAATTGTCCTGATGCAGCCGAGACCGCCGCGAATCTCAAAGCGCTTTACGGCGACAGCCTGATCCTCATAGCCCTCCATCCTGCTTCCAATCCCTTCACCCAAGGTGCGTACGACTATACATGTCCCGAAGCGGACTCTATTTACCAGCTCCTTGGAGGCGAACCTACCACACCTTTCCCGACAGGAAGTGTCGACATGCGCCTCTTCGAGAACGGCTATTTCCTTTCTCCTACAGAGTGGGCCACTAAACTAACTCTCACCTCTAACCTCTCACCTCTAACCTTTACCACAGACACTTCCTATTGGCTTGTCGAAGACAGCGTGCTCGGCGTGCAAGCTATGCCGGATGGATCGGTGAACATGAACTATTACCATCGCCATGTGCTGCGGGCCATCTCTAACCAACCCTTTGCATCCATACCCGACAAGTGCAATCCTGCACATTGTACAGTGGTTACGATATATTCAGATCAGACTAAACAAATTATCGATGCATATGAAACATCTTGGACTACTTTTTCTACTGCTCCTTAGTATCCCCGCCCACGCACTCGTCGTGAGTGTCGATGGCTATGGTAACATTCCTGCCGATGGTATGGTGATATCCCTTTCCGAACCCGAAGAGGACATACTGACGGGTGACATGCACTATGTTGTAAAAGGCTCGCTCATTTCCAGCACCCCGCTTACGGTCACCATCACCCGTTCTGCGGCGAATCTTGAGGACGAGTTCTGCTGTGCCGGACAATGTACTGCCGGTAACGGTAAAGCCTCAGAGCAACTTGAATTCACTCCTGGTGGCATGGCAGACTGGTATGTCCATATGGCGGCTGACAATGGTTCATGTGATGTCACCTACTGCTTCTCCGATGGAACCGAATTGCGAACACTTACCGTGCATTATATCGACCCTACCGAAGGCATCGAAATCACAAATGACAAATCACAAATCACAAATAGGAAAGTCCTCCGCAACGGCATCATCTATATCGAGACAGAAAATAACATTTATCACTTATAATTATGAAAAATCTTAAACTTTTAGCCCTACTTGGCGTATTAGCCATAGTATTCGTAGGTTGCGAACCCAAACCCGAACCGGAACCCGAAGTTATCCCCGATTCTTTCCCTAAGAAGCACCTCGTCGAGGAGTTCACCGGACAAGGTTGCGGTTACTGCCCCTATGGTATGGACTGCGTCCATGATTTCATGGGCAACGACACCAACTTCATCCTCGTGCTGCACCATTATGGCTATGCCGCCGATCATTTCTCCGTAGCCGGCA
>JAFWAK010000065.1 GCA_017507715.1 Paludibacteraceae bacterium
CCTGCGATACCCGGCAGGGTCAGCACAGCGCTGAACGAAGCGAGGATACCAACCAGCAGGAAAACGTTGCAAACGAGTGCCGCATCGGCAATCAGACCCGGGATCCAACCATAGTAGAAAATCATATAGAGGAGGATGAGCACGAAGCCCAGGGCGAAGGACCAGAGACCCGATTGAATAGCCTCCTGACCCAGCGACGGACCAACCACACTCTCCTCGATGCTACGAGCAGGAGCCGGCATCTTACCGGACTTAAGGGTGTTGGCCAAGTCTTTAGCCTCTTCTACGGTGAAGTTACCGGTGATCTGGCTATTACCGCCTGAGATCTCATTCTGTACTGTCGGGAACGAATATACATAACCGTCGAGCACGATAGCGACCGACTTACCGATATTATCTTTGGTGATACGTTGCCATGCTTTTGCACCTTCAGCGTTCATCGACATCGACACATTGGCATAAGCGCTCAGCTGCGAGAAGTCAGCACGTGCGTCGGTGATTACGTCACCTTCGAGCGATGCACGACCGTCACGCTGTGCCTTGAGGGCTACGAGCTGATAGTATGCGTTTGCCTCGTCAACAGCCTTCACAGTCCAGTAGAAACGAGCGTCACGCGGGAGAACAGCCTTGGCGATCTGCGAGTTAAGCATCGCATTTACCTTAGCGGTATCCGTGTAGTGAACAGTACCGATGACCGGTCCGCGGTATGCCTGACCAGCCTGGTTAACAGACGGGTTGAGAACGGCGAAGAGCGGGTTGTTCTTCTTGTACTCAGCGATCTGTGCAGCTTGGTCAGCCTCAGCAGCTACGCTGTCAGCACCCAGATTGTCTACGAGTTCAGCGAGTTCATCGCTCTCAGCCTTCGGTGCTTCCTCAGCCTTTACTTCCTCTGCTTTCGGAGCCTCTTCAGCCTCTTGCGGAGCGGAAGCAGCGAACTCGCGGTTGATTTGCGCGAGCATCGGAAGGAGTTCGGAAGCCTCGTAGGTCTCCCAGAACTCAAGGTTAGCGGAACCTTGGAGGAGTTTACGAACACGTTCCGGCTCTTTGCGACCCGGAAGCTCGATGAGGATACGACCCGGTTGAGCCAGTTTCTGGATGTTCGGCTGAACAACACCGAAGCGGTCGATACGGGTACGGAGTACGTTGAACGAGTTCTGGATAGCACCGTCCACTTCCTCGCGAATCACTTTCTCCACCTCAGCATTCGTGGAGTTCAGCGTCACTTTGTCTTTGAGTTCGAAGGTAGAGAAGATCGAAGCCAACTGGCCTTCGGGATCAACTTCACGGTACGACTCGATGAAGAGCGTCACGAAGTCCGTGCCACTCGATTTCTGTTTCTGTTTAGCGAGCGCCAAAGCCTCTTTGTAGTTCGGTGTCTCGTTGTGTCCGCTGAGGGCGTCGAGAATGTCGGGAACCGACACTTCCATCGTAACGTTCATACCGCCCTTGAGGTCCAGACCGAGGTTAATCTCTTTCTCACGGCACTCTTTGAGCGTGTAACCAAACCAAACTTTCTTGGCAGCAATCGAGTCCAGATACTGATACTCTTTAACTGCATCGCCTGCCGCATACTCCTTGGCAGCCTTGTCATAATGACTGGTCACCAGCGAGAACGACAGGTAGAAGGCGCATACCAACGCAAGGCACACCGCCAAAATTCTAACAAGTCCTTTGTTTTGCATAATAGATTTTTGTATTTATTTTTAATTATATATGCATTGTTTTTCGTGTGTATACAGCACACATACCTGCGCACGACACACAAAAAGTGCGCAAAATTACAAAAAAAAAATGAAATGCGCAAATTTTACGTGCATTTATTTTGATATTTGCGGCATTTTTTGTACCTTTGCGGCGAAAATTATGGAGACAGAGAGAAATTTTAACACGCGAGCATTCGTTCGACGTATCATCTATATGACGGTTGCCATCGTGGCTTCCGCGATGCTTTTCACACGTCCTGTTTTTAAGTTTCAGGAAGACAAAGGCATCATCTACATTCGTAGTTTCTCGATGGACGAGAAGGTGTTTGAAGTGACCCAGACAGAGATAGAGACGAATATCACAAAGGTGGTGAATACCGTTTCCGTGAAGGGCTTGTACTTCTGCAATATTGCGATGCTTTGCGGTTCTATTCTATGCTTTCTGTGCTTTTTCAGCCGTCGTTGGCGAATGCGTATCGCGATAGGTACGGCCGTAGCGGCGGGTGTCTATTACGCGTTTATGGCGTATTACGCGCTCATGATGGTGGATTCGCATTATGCCACGCTCTACCCTTCCTTCATGGCTATTATGCCGGCCATCGTGATGCAGATGATGGTGATGACACGGCATAATATCATCAGTTGCATGGACGAAGAGGACGAGATGCCGGATTAAGGATTATTCGGATTTGCCTTCGCTTTCAGTTCTTGAGCTCTTGATAAATCATCGCTCGCACGAAATTATCGAAACGATAATAGTGTTTTGGATGACCTTCTGAATCGAGTGGTGCTTGCAGGTCGGCCGGGCCGTTAATCTGCGCCTGGAAACGCCGGCGAAATTGCTCGATGAGTTCGAGTTGTTCCGGTGTAGCTGTATTCGGGAATTTATAAGCTTGCAGAAGGGCTGTAGTTTGCTTTGCCGCATTTCCGAAACGCTGCAAGTGCGCCAACTCAGCACCCTTCGGCGGTTTATACGTGTAGTCACGCTTGTTCTGCACCATATAAGCCTCGGGTTTACACGTATAGACGACAATGCCGTTTGTGTCACGGAGGTGCTTACGGCGACAAACTAATTTATGCTCACTATCGAGCGCACCCGTTACGTTATCAATCGCCACATTAAATTCAATTTTTGCCATATTTGTTGCTATTTTGGGGTTTTTCGGAGTTAAAATTCAAGTAAGACAGGATTGTCTCGTTATGTTGTCCTTATGCGCTCCTTATATCTGTCACATACTAATAACAGTATAATCACATACTAATCACCTACTATACATATACTAAACATGGTGCAAAGGTACAACAAAAAAATGACATACGCAAATATTTTGGGGATTTTTAGGACAAAAACATATAAAACCCCATTGTTGTCTGTAGCACTATCGTGCATGGCGTA
>JAFWAK010000066.1 GCA_017507715.1 Paludibacteraceae bacterium
CCATCGTAGAGGGCGTCACCAATGATTACAGCAAAACAGCCGGTTCGGACGTAGTGATCATCACTTCCGGTCTGCCCCGTAAACCGGGTATGACGCGTGAGGAGCTCATCGGCGTGAACGCAGGTATCGTTAAGTCCGTTTGCGACCAGGTACTCAAATACAGCCCGAACGCTATCCTCGTCGTTGTTTCCAACCCGATGGATACGATGGCTTATCTGACGCTCCATGCGCTCGGTCTGCCGCGTAACCGCGTGATCGGTATGGGTGGTGCGCTCGATAGCGCTCGTCTGAAATACTTCCTGAGCCAGGCGCTCAAGTGCAACGCGAACGACGTAGACGGCTTCGTGATCGGCGGTCACGGCGACACGACCATGATTCCGTTGACGAGCTACACGACCTACAAGGGTATCAACGTAAGCGAGTTCCTGAGCAAAGAGGAGTTGGAGAACGTCGTTAAATCGACCATGGTAGGCGGTGCTACGCTGACCGGTCTGCTCGGCACCTCCGCATGGATGGCTCCGGGTGCTGCTGCCGCTTCCGTGGCAGAGGCTATCATCAAGGACCAGAAGAAGATGATTCCGTGCTCCGCTGCCCTCGAAGGCGAGTATGGTATGAAGGATATCACCATCGGTGTGCCCTGTATCATCGGCAAGAACGGTATCGAGAAGATCCTCGAGCTCAACATCAGCGACGAAGAGCGCGCCAAACTGCACGAGAGCGAGGCTGCTGTACGCAAGACCACAGCGATCCTCAAAGAACTGAATGTTCTTTAAGAATTAAAATTAAGAATTAAAAATTAAAAATTTCCTTTATGGATCTTTTTGAAAAATGTGACCATTTTGAGACTCTCAAACAGGTTCGCAAATTAGGTATATACCCCTATTTCCACGAGCTGGAGAGCCGTCAGGCTCCTGTCGTGCAGATGGAGAACCACCGCATGATCATGCTCGGCTCCAATAACTACCTCGGCTTCACGGAGAACGAGGCGGTTATCAAAGCCGGTCATGCTGCGCTCGACAAATACGGTACGGGCGTGAGCGGTAGCCGTTTCCTGAACGGAACGCTCGACCTGCACCTCCAACTCGAGAAGGAGATAGCGGAGTTCACCGGCTATGAGGAGTGTATGACCGTCTCGACGGGTTTCCAGACCAACCTCGCCATCATCTCGGCTATCTGCGGCAAGGATGACTATATCCTCAACGACCGCGAGAACCACGCGTCTATCTACGACGCCTGCCGACTGAGTTACGCGAAAGTGCTGCGTTACCGCCACTCGGACATGCAGGACCTCGAGCGTCAGCTCAAGTCCATCCCGGAGAATGCCGGCAAGCTCATCATCACCGATGGTGTGTTCTCCATGCGCGGAGACATCTGTAAGCTGCCGGACATCTGCCGACTCGCCGAGAAATACGGCGCACGCGTGATGGTGGATGACGCACACGGCTTCGGTGTGTTAGGTCCGGGCGGTCGCGGCACAGCGGCACACTTCGGCCTGACCGACAAGGTGGACATCACCATGCTCACCTTCTCCAAGTCGCTCGCGTCCATCGGAGGTTGTATGCTCACAAGCCATCGCGTAGCCGACTGGCTGCGCCACGTGAGCCGTCCGTTCATCTTCTCCGCGTCTATCACGCCATGCTCGGCTGCTACCGCACTCGAGGCACTGCACCAACTCATCGCAGACCCCGAGCGTCCGACGCGTCTGATGAACATCGCTCGTTACTTCCAGAAACAACTGCTGGCTAACGGCGTGAAGATCATCGAGGCCCCGACGCCTATCGTACCTATCTTCACCTATAAGACACTCGACACCCTCTATTTCGGCAAGAAGATGTTTGAAGAGGGCGTGTATGTCAACCCCGTCATCGCGCCGGCATGCGTAGAAGGTGAGTGCCTCCTCCGCACCACGCTCATGGCTACCCACACCGAGCCGATCATCGACGAGGCCGTAGCTATCATTGCACGTGTATTGCGCGAAGGTGCACCGCAGTTATAATTTATAATTTATGATTTATAATTTATAATTTATGCAGACTCTCGTCATATCGGGCGGAAGTTCCGGTATAGGAAAAGCAACAGCCTCGCTCTTTGCGGAGCGGGGCTGGCGTGTCTTTGAGCTGAGCCGGCATGGGGTATCGGTTACCGGTGAGGGGTTACCGGTTACGGGGAAGATTATTCATATATTCTGCGATGTGTGTTCGGAAGAGAGTACCCGCGCCGCTATTGCCGAAGTGCTCAAGCAGACCGACCATATAGACGTCGTCATCTCCAATGCGGGTTACGGCATCTCCGGTTCGGTCGAGTTCACGAACATACCCGACGCCGAGCATCAGATGGATGTCAACTTCATGGGTGCCGTGCGTTTCACGCAAGCCGTGCTGCCGCAGTTACGTAAGCAACACGGCGGACGATTGATTTACACCTCGTCCGTAGCCGCAGCACTGCCTGTTCCTTATCAGGCTTTCTACTCCGCGTCCAAAGCAGCTATCAACGCGATGGCCTTGGCCTTGGCTAACGAAGTGAAGGACTTCGGCATCTCCGTTTCGGTGATGATGCCGGGCGACGTGAGCACAGGCTTTACCGACGCACGCTGCAAATCGACGGCAGGCGAAGAGGTCTATACGGGTGCCCGCAAAGCCATCACGACCATGGAGCACGACGAGCGTGCAGGCATGGCTCCCCGTCAGATGGCACAGCTCTTCTATCATATCGCTACCTGCCATGACCCGAGACCGCAGTATGTAGGCGGATTCAGTTACCGCGTGCTCTGCTTCCTCGACCGACTACTGCCCAAGCGCTTCGTCAACTGGATTGAATACAAAGTATACTCGTGATTAAGCACATCCGCATAGTATCCCCCTCGGGAGCGATTGACCCAACCTATATCGACGGGGCGACAGCACGTCTGCGCGCGTGGGGATATATAGTGAGCGAGGGCGCGTACGCGCGTGAGCGTTGGGGACGCTTTGCCGGTACGGACGACCAACGGCTGACAGACCTCAACCAAGCGCTGCAGGACCCGACAGTAGATGCTATCCTCTGCGCACGAGGCGGCTACGGTCTGCAACGCATACTGGACCGCGTGGCACCCGTCACCAAGCCTATCATCGGCTTCAGTGACATCACGGCGCTGCATCAGGCGGCCGGCATAGACCACATACCCTCGCTGCACAGCATTATGTGCAAGCATATCGCCACCCTGCCGGAAGAGAGCGAACCGCTGCAGGCTCTTCGTAAAGCCCTGGCAGGCGAAGCAATCGAATACCGCTGGGCGAACCATCCGCTCAACCGGCCGGGCATAGCCGAAGCACCTATCGTAGGCGGAAACCTGTCCGTGCTATACGGTCTGCAGGCTACACCGTGGGCTTTAGGCAAACTCAGTTATCAGTTCCCGATCCTGCTCATCGAGGACATCAGCGAACGCCATTATCATATCGACCGCATGATACGCAACCTGCGTATGAGTGGCGTATTAGCACACCTGAGCGGACTCATCGTCGGGCAGTTCAGCGACTGCGAGGACGACGAACTGATGGGTGGCACGGTCTATGAGACAATAAAAGAGGCAGTCGCTGACTACGACTACCCCGTTCTCTTCAATGCCCCCTTCGGGCACGTGGAGCATAACCTGCCGTTATGGCTTCATCGTCATGCGTCCATCGACTGCAGCACGGACAGTATCCTGCGTCTGGACGGCCTCCAGATATAAATCCCGCATCAACAGATCACTCTTCCAGCAGTCCACATTACGCGTCAGCGCGTCCATGTGGTCCGTTCCGCCGGCTAAGTAATCACTCGTAGCCACGGTATAGAGCGCCTTCGGGTCAACGGCCTTACCGCCTACCTGCACATCTGCCAGGTGACCGTCGATGACCGTCACACGCATACCTGCCACACCCTGACCGCCGTACTTGGCGAAGGACTCGCAGAGGGCGATGATGTCTTCTCCTTTGAGCGTGAGCACCACCAGAATATTATCGAAAGGCATGAGTTCGTACACCTGTCCTCGCGTGACAGGACCTGCCGGCCAGTCACACCGCATGCCACCCATATTAACGATAGCTACATCCACCTTACCGGGATAGGCTTTCTTCGCAGCCTCCCACAAGGCGTCCGTAGCCCAGTTGAGCATCGGGCACTCGGGTGCACCGACCCACAGAGGCTCGGGTGCATAACCAATCTGCACACCCATCTCGCGCTCCAGATCAGCTTTGGTAGGCGCCAGATAAGCGAGATACGCGGCGTCCTGGATACCGTCCGCATTCGCGTTCACAGGAAGGGCTTCCGTCGTAGCGGAGATCACTTGTACCGGCTTCTTCTGGCACGCAGGCAGAAGGAGCATTACACTAAGGGCAAAGATAATTACATTTCGCATAAGGCTTTTGCTGTTTTAGCCGCAAGGCGGGCGTTATTAAGAACGAGTTGGATATTAGCCGCCAGGCTGTCACCACCCGTCAGGTCTTTGACTTTCGCTAAGAGGAACGGCGTACACTGCTTACCGTGAATACCGGCTTCTTCCATATCTTGGAGGGCATGCTCGATGGCGCAGTCGATTACCTCTTTGGGCATCGAGTACTCCTCGGGAATCGGGTTCGTGACGAGCACACCGCCCTTCAGACCGCAATCCAGTTTGGCTTTGAAAGCCGCAGCCAGTTCTTCGGGCGAGTCGATACGGTAGTCCACCTTAAAACCGCTGTGGCGCGTGTAGAACGCCGGCAGTTCGTCTGTGCCGTAACCGAGAACAGGCACACCCTTGGTCTCGAGGTACTCGAGCGTCAGGCCCAAGTCCAGAATAGACTTTGCACCGGCGCACACCACCATCACAGGCGTCTGCGCCAACTCTTCGAGGTCGGCAGAGATGTCGAAGGTCTGCTGCGCATGGCGATGCACACCACCGATACCACCCGTAGCGAACACCTTGATGCCCGCCATGGCTGCGATGATCATCGTCGTAGTGACGGTAGTAGCACCATCTTCCTTACGGGCGATGAGGATAGGCAGGTCACGACGCGAGGCCTTGATGACTGCCTGACCTTTCTTACCCAGATACTCGATCTCTTCGGGGGTACAGCCGGCTTTGAGCTGACCGCCGATGACGGCTATCGTAGCCGGCACAGCACCGTTGTCACGGATGGTCTGCTCCACACGGAGGGCCGTCTCCACGTTCTGCGGGTAGGGCATGCCGTGACTGATGATGGTGGACTCGAGAGCTACTACGGGTTTGCCGGCTTGCAGAGCTTCCTGCACCTCCGGTGAGATAGAAAGATATTTATTCATTGGTGATTGGTTATTGGTGATTGGTGATTTATAATAGGATATTGGCGATGTCGGGGTTGACGGCCTTGGGACTCATCAGCGTGGCTCGGGCAGCCATCAGACCGTACTGCGCCGTCTTAGGGAACTCAATCCCTTTCGAATGGGCGTACACGACCCCTGCCAGGAAGGCATCACCGGCACCGGTGGTATTCACAACATCACCCGGCAGCGCAGGGAAGAGCCACTCTTCGGCCGCATTACGACAATAGACGCCTTCGCTGCCAAGGGTGATATAGACATGCGCCACGCCGAGGTCCAGCAGTTGTTGCGCCGCTTCGGCATAGGTGGCCGATTCCGTGACCGCCAACGCTTCTTTGAGGTTCAGCTTGAGGGTATGCAGGTACGGCAGTTTGGCTTTGCGCAAGGCATTGACCACACGATGCGCCTTGGTCGTACTCACGCCATCGATGAAGAGCGGAACCGTCACATTGTCCATCAGCCAGCGGATGGCATCTTCCGTGATATTCGTATCCGCTACGATATAATCCGATATATTCAGTTCACCACTCCTTTTGGCAAGCCATTCGGGCGTGATGGCACGTATCGCTTCGGTGTCCGCCACTGCCGCAATCATCTCGCCGCTGTGATTATTGATGCACAGGTACGTACCAGTCCGCAGAGACGACTCACGGTCCGAGAGATGGACGTCAATAGCCTGCTGCTTGCAAAAGTCATGCAACAAGCCGCCGAACAGGTCACCGCCGAAGATAGTCAGCAACTGAGTACGCGCGCCAAGCAAGGAGAGGTTATGCGCTATATTCCGCGCCACACCTCCGTAGCCTATCTCTACGTGTCCGGGATTGGAGTCCGCCGCAATGAATGCGTCGTTGAGCGTCGCCGACAGATCGACATTAGCGCCTCCGATAACAGAAATAAGTGTCTCCATGATGTCTTAGACCTTTGCTGCCGCAAAGGTACTACAAAAAAATGAAATACGCAAATAATTCTGCAAAAAAAGGGAGAGAAACCTATAAAAAACAAAGAAGGTTGTCTCACGACAACCCAATCTTTTTACTTAACCTTAAATCTAATACCATGAAAAACACAGTGCAAAAGTACTGCTTTTTTTGCAACCCGCCAAATATTTTTACAAAAAAATGTTATAAAATATATTTTTGCCATTTTCAGTTTGCAAAACTACTCATCCAAGAGGTCCGGGCGGCGTTGTTTGGTATGCTCGAGGGACTGTTCATAGAGCCATTCTTCAATCTTGGCCTGGTGCCCTGAGAGCAGTATTTCCGGTACTTTCCAGCCTTTATAGTCAGCAGGACGCGTATAGACACCGGCTTCCAGCAGTCCGTCCTGAAATGAGTCATTTAATGCACTTTCTACATCGCCGAGTGCGCCGGGCAACAGACGTACGATGGCGTCCGTCATCATCGCTGCCGGCATCTCTCCGCCCGTGAGAACGAAGTCTCCGATGCTGTACTCGCGTGTGATGAGATGGTCGCGCACACGCTGGTCCACGCCTTTGTAATGACCGCAAAGGATGATGATATTCTGCTTGAGCGAGAGCGTGTTCGCCGCCTTCTGGTCAAAACGCTCCCCGTCCGGCGCCGTGAAGATGATCTCGTCATACTCGCGTTCGGACTTGAGATGGGTGATAAGACGGTCTATCGGCTCGACCTGCAGCACCATGCCGGCACCGAAGCCGAATGCATAGTCATCCACCTTGCGGTGTTTATCCAGCGTCCAGTCGCGCAGGTTATGCACGTATATCTCGCAAAGGCCTTTATCCTTCGCGCGCTGGATGATGGAGTGGTTCAACGGCGACTCCAACAATTCCGGACAAGCAGTGATGATATCAATTCTCATGGAGTGTATAAGACTTCGTCTGTTTATAAAAGTTTATTACTTCGTGTTTAGGGTACTGGGTCGTAACCGGAACCGCCCCATGGATGGCAACGAAGGATACGTTTGATGCCGAGCCAACCCCCTTTGAAGATGCCGTATTTGAGTACGGCTTCCACCATGTACTGGCTGCATGTCGGTGTATAGCGACAGGACGGAGGCGTCAGCGGCGAGATAAACACCCGGTAGAAATAAACGGGGAGCAGGAAAAATTTCCTGAGGAAAATTTTCCATTGGTTATTGCTCATTGATGATTGTTTATTTTCTTCAGGGCTTTGCATACTGCTTTCTCGATGACCTCGTAGGGTTGTTGCTCTTTATCCATGTAGTTGAAGGCGATTAGATAATGGTTATTGGTTATTGGTGATTGGTGATTGTCCAACAAGTCTTGGTGTTGCCGATACGCTTCTCGCATGAGCCGACGCAGATGATTGCGCTGCACCGCATGCTTGAAGAGTGACTTAGGCGCCCAGACCAATATCTGATTGGTCATTGGTGATTGGTCATTGGTGATTGGTTTGTACGTCACGCGCAGCGGCCAGGCCACGAAGCGCTCACCCTCTCTGTAGAGTTGCGCGATACGTAGCTGTCCGCATAGTTTGCTATGTTTGGGAAACGTATTCACCGCTAACCGATACCCTTATTGGTTCTTCTCCAGATAGTCACCGATAGCCATCGGCAGCGAGGCGAACGCATAGCCCTGACCGGCTTCTATATCGACGCGGTAGCCGTTCTCTTCGAGGGCACGGATAGTACCTTCGCCGAATGCAGCAATGAGCGTCTTGCCTTGTTTCCAGTCCGGGAAGTTCTCCTTGAGCGAGGTCACACCGGCCGGCGTGAAGAGAGCGATGATATCATAGTCAAACGGCTTCTCTTTCGGCCATGGAGTGCTCACCGTGCGGTACATGATAGCCGGCGTCACCTCCACTCCGTTCTCGGCGAACATGTTAATCTGGTCGTCGGTGTGGATATTGGAGAGCACCATTAGGTACTTCTCATTCGGGCGGCGATGCATAGCCGGAAGGAGGTCTTCGAACTTGTTGCCTTGCTCGGGGAAGAACACCTTACGCTTACGATAGTTGATGAATTTCTGCAAATAGAGTCCTACCTGCTCCGAGTTGCAATAGTAATGCATGGAGTCAGGCACATTGAGTCGCATCTCTTCGCAAAGGCGGAAGTAATGCTCTGCACCCAGACGCGAGTTCAAGATCACCGCCGTGTAATCCAGCGGGTTGATACGCTGCTGACGGAACTCACGAGCCTCCAGTCCTTCGATATGAATGAACTGGTAGAAATCGCATTCCACACCGTACTGGCTTTCCAGACGGGCGTAGGGATTATGCTCGGTCGTCGGGCGGGGTTGTGAGAAAAGAATTCGTTTTATCATAGGATAGTTATCGTTTTTGCGGATAGATAAATGAGGGCGGCCATCGGCAGCACTTCCAGTGTAGCGATATAAATGACCAGATAGAGCAGTGCCGAAGGCGACACCAGGTACGTACGCAAGATGCGGTACGACCATGCGCATACGAACAGCACAGCCATGATGCCTACCGTCCATTGCGACACGACAGGATTGGCGATGCGCAGCAACACCAGCACCACCGGATAGAGCACTGTCGCACCCAGCGTAGCGATGTCGCCGTACGCCTCATACACGTTACCGAAGCGGCGCGAGAGGGAGAATGT
Source organism: Paludibacteraceae bacterium (assembly GCA_017507715.1). GTDB lineage: Bacteria > Bacteroidota > Bacteroidia > Bacteroidales > Paludibacteraceae > Colicola. Next base: position 8,857 of record JAFWAK010000066.1, read on the forward strand.
GAAGTTCAGCAGCACACCGCATACCATCTTCAGCATCAGGATTCCCACCATCAGTCCGCACACAGCCCAGAAAGCACTGAACGGAGCTTTTGCGGCCGGGCAGAAACACAGACACAACGCGATAGACGGTGTGCCGATGCGGAAGAGGGTGATAAGTACTTGCGCCATAAAATTGGTCGGAGCCTCTTTGTACGTACGGTCGGTACGCGCCAGCAGGCCCGAAGGAGACTGAGTGATGACACCCGGCTGAAACCACTCCGCCAACACGGCGCAGAAGAGCAGCACGAGCATCGTCCAGCCGCACCAGGGTGCGGTCAGCATTGATAGTATGTGGTTCACTCCGTCCATAAGTATAGTTTATCGCCGCGACGGATCAAGGTATCCGTTTTGAGCGAGAAGAATTGTCCTTGTTTGATTTGTTGAGCGGGCTTTCCCTTGGTATCCCGGATATCCGTCAGGCGGCACTCCACCACGCCGGTCGTCTCGCCGGTGATGAGGACGTCCTGCCCTTCTTGTACGGACTCGACGGCTTCCACGAGGAACTCCGCCACGCTGAGGTTCTTGAAGAAATTCGTACACTTGGCGGCATACACTTTCTTGCGCGTCGCCTTGTTGCCGTACGAATGAGTCCATTCACCCAATCTCTGACCTTGGTAGTAACCATCCCAGAACCCGCGGTTGAAGACACGACTGAGTCGTTCGTTCCAGTCGGCTATCTTCGGTTCGATGACTGCATCGTCAGCATATTCACCGCGCTGCCAAGCCTCGACAGCCTCTTTATAGCAGCGCACGACGGTATCCACATATTCGGCACCACGGGCACGGCCTTCGATCTTGAGCACCTGTACACCGGCGTCGAGCATCTTATTGAGGAAATGGATGGTCTTGAGGTCCTTCGGACTCATGATGTACTGGTTATCTACATCGAGTTCGAGGTCCGAAGACTTGTCTTTGACCGTATAGCCGCGACGGCATACCTGCACACACGCACCGCGGTTAGCCGACAGACCGTAGTTATTGAGGCTCAGGTAACATTTCCCGCTCACCGCCATGCAGAGCGCACCATGACAGAACATCTCGATACGTATCGGTTCTCCGCTGCGTCCGCAGATATGCTGCTCTTGGATGTCGCGATAGACAGACGCCACCTGGTCCATGTTCAGTTCACGCGCCAGCACCACTACATCGGCAAACTGCGCGTAGAACTTGAGAGCCTCAGTGTTGGCGATATTCAGTTGGGTGGACAGGTGCACTTCCTGACCAATCGAATTGGCGTACTGCATTACCGCGATGTCGGACGCAATGACGGCATCGACACCCACCGCGTGGGCTTTGTTCACGATCTCACGCATGAGTGGCAGGTCCTCCGGATACATGACCGTGTTGACCGTCAAATAGGTCTTCACGCCCGCTTCCCGACACGTAGCCACGATAGTGCTCATGTCATCTGTCGTGAAGTTGACCGAAGAGCGGGCACGCATGTTAAGGTGCTCAATGCCGAAATAGACGCTGGTAGCACCGGCGTTGATTGCCGCTGCCAAACTCTCCCAGCACCCTACCGGGGCCATGATCTCTATTGGTGATTGGTCATTGGTCATTGATGATTGGTCATTAACCATTCCGCTATTTGCACTGCGTTGAGGGCGGCACCTTTGCGTATCTGGTCACTCACGCACCAGAAACTCAGGCCGTTCTCATCGGTCAGGTCTTTGCGGATGCGTCCGATGAACACATCGTCTTTCCCGCTCAGGAAAAGCGGCATCGGGTATATCTTATTCTCCGGATCGTCCATGAGTACGCAACCCTGCGAGGTAGCGAACGCCTCTTTGGCTTCCTCTACGCTGACGGGTCGTTCGGTCTCTATCCAGATACTCTCGCTATGCGCACGCAGCGAAGGAACACGCACACAGGTCGCACTGACCTTGACATCCGAATGCATGATCTTACGCGTCTCGTTGAACATCTTCATCTCCTCTTTGGTGTAGCCGTTGTCGGTGAACACATCGATATGAGGAATGAGGTTATACGCCAACTGGTACGCGAATTTATTCACCGTCACTTCGTCGCCGTTGAGCACTTGACGGTATTGGTTCTCCAGCTCTTTCATCGCCTGCGCGCCTGCGCCGGAAGCGGCCTGGTACGTAGCCACGTGCACACGACGAATATGACTCAGACGCTCGATAGCCTGCAAGGCCACGACCATCTGTATCGTCGTGCAGTTGGGATTGGCGATGATGTTACGCGGACGGTTGAGCGCATCGGCCGCATTCACTTCGGGTACCACCAAAGGTACATCGGCATCCATACGGAAGGCCGATGAGTTATCAATCATGATGGCACCGAAGCGGGTAATGTCCTCTGCATACGCACGTGACACGCCTGCGCCCGCGGAGACAAAAGCAATATCGACGCCTTTGAAAGCGTCGTCATGTCGGAGCAGTTGAACGGTGTGTTCTTTGCCGCGGAAGAGGTACTTCGTACCGGCACTGCGTTCCGAGCCGAAAAGTCTTAGTTCGGAGAGGGGAAACTGCCGCTGTTCGAGAACAGCAAGCAGTTCCTGTCCGACGGCGCCTGAAGCGCCTACAATAGCAATTACCATACTTAAGCCAGAGCTACGATGGTGTCAGCCTCAGCAGCCGTGAAGGTCAGTTTGCCCTCACGAGCCAACCAACCCAGAGCCAGATAGAGGTCCTCATTCTTCAGCTTCGTAGCTTTCTTGAGAGCCTTTACACCCTGAGCGCCGTTCTGCAGTGCACCCCATACGAGGCCTGCATTCTCGCCAATTTTTGTAATCATAATACCTTAAATAAAATTATAAGTGACTAATAGGGCATTTAAAGGGTGCCCACCCTATTCTCTATACACTAAACTCTCAACCCTAAATTATTCCTCCCATTTCTTGAACACGAGACAGGCGTTGTGGCCGCCAAAACCGAAGGTATTACTCAACGCATATTTGATATCACGCTTCTGCGCTTTGCCGAACGTAAAGTTAATACGATAGTCGATCTCTTCGTCCAGATCCTCCGGGTCGTGATTGATGGTCGGCGGGATAATACCTTCCTTGAGCGCCATGATGCAAGCCAAGGCCTCAACGGCACCCGTCGCACCGATCAGATGGCCGGTCATCGACTTGGTCGAATCGAGGTTCATGTCATACACATGCTCGCCGAACACGCGCTGAATAGCTTTCACCTCCGTCACGTCGCCTAAAGGCGTAGACGTACCGTGCGTATTGACGAAATCAATCTGCTCGGGTTGCAGGCCGGCATCTTTGAGCGCCAGACGCATCACGCGCTCCGCACCCTTGCCTTCCGGATCCGGGGCGGTCATGTGGTATGCATCCGAGGTCATTCCCTCGCCTACTATCTCTGCGTAGATCTTCGCGCCACGCGCTTTGGCGTGCCCGTAATCCTCGAGGATGAGACATGCGGCTCCTTCGCCTAAGACGAAACCGTCACGCGACTTAGAGAACGGACGGCTCGCTGTCTCCGGGTGTTCATTATTGGTCGAGAGGGCATGCAGCGAGTTGAAGCCACCAATGCCGGTGTAGGTCACATCCGCATCCGCACC
>JAFWAK010000067.1 GCA_017507715.1 Paludibacteraceae bacterium
TGTTGTACCTTTGCACCGTCAAACGACTATTGAATACTCAATGAGATATTTTACGAATTTTAATCGGAGATTAATAGCCCATATGCAATTGGCATTATGTGCATTCATCTGTACATGCCTCTTGTCGTCATGTGTTGATAAGAAGGAGGATTTTACGGATGTGTATTATATTCATAATGAGTTGGAAGAACCCATTTCGTTAGTTCTCCAAATGTCCGTGTATTGGGACACCTGTTCTACCTATAGCATACAGAATAACACGCGTGTCTGGTTTTCAAAAGAAGAAGTGGTCATACCAACTCATACCACTATCCGTTTGCATCCGATAAGCCGCAGAAATATACTTCCTGAAGCGCATCAGCCGGATATTGCCTCTCTCCTTGGATACCGGACAAAATTAATAATAGGTTCGGATACCATTGTGTTTAATTCGGCAGTACGGCAGTCCCCACCGGCGATATTTCCGGCGATGTTTACTGACGATAGTATATTCAGCATTTACAATACCATGTGTTGGCAAACAGTTCAGGCCTCTGACATGCCTAATACATACTACCACACGTTCAGTATAACGACAAAGAACTTAGAAGGGAGGGAGGACTTATGAAAAACAAGTTACCGGTTCTATACCTCATAATTGTCAGCTGTCTCGTGGCATGCTTTGGATTGGCCTCTTGTTCTCATTCTGAAGACCAGACGGCTCTTGATTTCAATCTTTGGTGCTCCTACCAGATTGGCAATTCTTCAATGCAGGACGTTGTCCTATATTTCCACAAGAATGAAGAGCCGATGGCTGTGTATGTGGAGATTTATAACCAATCAGATCCTATCTTTGTGAGTCAAGAAAACGCGACAAAGGAGATATCGACACTTATTCATACGGACAGGTTGCCTTTAAAAGCAGGGCAGATGGCATTGTTTTACAAAGAAATAGTGACGCAAACAGACGAGACCCCTAAAGCTTCTTGTTTGTCACATTTTGGGTACGGAAATGGTTATTTCAATCTTTCCAATGTCGGAATCCCTATCATTGGCAATCGCATTGTTATGTCCATAGACGGTCAAACGGATTCTATCTTGCCGGTGCAAAAAAGAGAGCTCTGGGAGACATGGTACGATGAGAAAAGCCGGACGTATTATCATTTCTGGCGAATAGAATAGAACCCGATTGTTGTTTGCCAACGAAGCAATAAAATCCTTCCGAGGTGCATCCATGTACTTTCCCAACATTTTCCCAACTGATAAATTTGGTGGTTTGAAATAAATGTTGTACCTTTGCACCGTCAAATGGACAAGTATAATCATTTAAATAACTTATTCCTATGAAAAACAAAATTCTTTGCGGTGCAATTCTATTTGCATTTTGCGCAATGTCTATGTCCATAAAAGCGCAATTGACAGTCACTTCATCCGGAGATATAAATATGTCTAAACATGTGGCGATCAACAACACGTCTGTTTCCGATTCCGTTGCAATAAGTGTTAAGGTTGGAAGTTCTTTATATGACCATAATTATGGCATATATTCTACAACTCCTGCAGTGATACAGTTGCCATTTCTCGGAGGAATAGGGTGCGACGCTTGTGTTGTAGGGCAGGTTCTTCCTCAGTCAAGAGAAGGAGGACGCCTTACTTTGCATCCTTTTACTGTAGGAATAGCAGGACTGGCATCCACAGGCGTTGCAGTGTATGGAACAACAAATTCATCACTACCGATTCGCTGGGGGACTAGCAATTATGCTGGATATTTTGACGGGAATGTAAATGTTATCGGAACATTAACTGCCACAACGGTGACACAAACCAGTGACTCTCGTTTTAAAGAAAACGTAACCGATATCGAATCTACTTCCGCTCAGTACCAATTATTGCGCCTTAGACCCGTGTCATATACTTTCCGTCAAGATAGTACCTGTAGGTCACAGATAGATAAAAACGACAATCGTACACATTATGGCTTAATTGCTCAAGAGTTACAACAGATTTTTCCTGAATTGGTTTATGAAGACGGTGATGGGTATCTCTCTGTTAACTATACAGAATAGATACCATTAATATTAAAACAGATCCAAGAACTCTCTGCAGAAGTATCGGATTTAAAAGCGAAAGTCAATCAGTCACAGACTCGACAAACCTCTAAAAAAGCAAATAGTGATTCTTTCGTCGATCAAGCAATCTTGTATCAAAACAATCCTAATCCATTTTCGGTTGATACAAAAATCGGTTATCAGTTGCCGCAAAACACCCAAACTGCTACATTGTACGTTTACAACATGAATGGTTTGCAGGTTGCAGAATATCCTATCACGTCGTATGGCGTAGGCTCTGTCGTGGTTAACGGCGGCTATTTGGAAGCTGGTATGTATCTATATTCGCTTATTGCAGATGGCCAAGTGGTTGATACAAAACGTATGATTTTATTAAAATAGGGGATTGAGTTTATGAAAAGATGTATCATGATTCTTTTTGCCTTCTGTTGCTTAAGCATTTATGCGCAAAAACAAGCGACAGACATGCTACAAACATTTTTGGAGCAATATGGTTATATGGATATGACAAACTATAACTTGGAGACAGGATATGCTCAGCATCTGCGAAATGTAACAAACTGCCATTACATTTTTCTTCGCGGAAAAGATTATGCTCCGTTGTTTGTTCCTACAGATAGTAGCCCGACTATGAATGTAAGACTAAATCTAATTTTTGTTCAAAAAGATGATGGATCGGGTAATTTCCAAGAGGATGATGAAGAACAGCAGAGTATCTTAGATGATGCTATAGCAGATTTAAACAGAATCTTTTCTTCGCTAGTACTCCCAGGGCCAGATTGCTTTGAAGGGATAGAGGAAGATATGGTACACGATACTAGAATTAGATTTGTAGATTATCGTTATTATATTAGAAAAAGTAGCCTTTGGAATAATAATTTACACACCGATGATTATGAAAAACTCCATACAGATTTAGACAATTGGTATTTAAGTCCTATTGATGATTCTATAAATAATGTAATTGATGATTCTTTTAAGGGCATAAATATTTATTTTACAGAAGACTCTGTTATATATCATCATTTCTGGGAGGTTCAAAATCCTAATGATACATCGAATGTTTGGACTGGATATAGCCAAGTTGCATGTTCTAGATTTCCTTCGTACAACAATTGGCAGTACTCATCACGTATCCACGAACCATGTTTGTACTCAAAATATTGGTGGATGAAAAATGTCATTCCTCATATGGACTCATTTAATCATCCTTCTTGGGAAAGTCAAGTCCGATATTGGTTGGTCAATACGATTTCGCTTTCTTTGGCACATGAACTGGGACACTCTTTTTATCTGTATCACCCTCAAGAAGAAACCTCATACGACTCTTTTTATCCTACGTTACACTGCAGTAATACTATTATGAATAATTCAGGAAGTAGTCCAAGGAATTTCTTACATCCATCCGAAATAGGTCGCATATATTTCAATACAATGGCAACTAACTTGCAACAATACATACCGGCAAACACATACTTAGGCTCGATAACATTGAATTCCACAACTTCATTACCGCAAATGCGAATGTCCTATTCCTTGTTAATAGGTTCATTAGGGAACGTAACGTTGCCTTGCGATATTACATTTTCTCCACAAGGTTATATTGAAGTCCAAGCTGGCGGTGTACTTACTGTTGATGGTGCATCTCTGCAATCCATTCAAGATTCATGGAGAGGAATTGTTGTAAAGGCAGGTGGGGAATTGGTACTTTCTGATGTCTCTATTAGTGATTATAATATTGTTGTTAATTCAGGCGGCTCATTGATAGTGACTAATGATTTATCCATTTCCGGTGACCATTCAATTACTATAGAAGATGGCGGATACTTGTGTGTTGATGAAAACGCATCAATTGATTTGGGAAATGCGTTTTCTGTAATTATAATTTCTCCTGGCGCTATTTTTGGCTGCCCCTCATGTAACACTAACTGTGTGCAAATACGTTCTGATTTAACCAATTCAGGGGATGGTCATTTTATTACATACGAAGGTGCAGAACACCTTCAGAACATAACAATATCATCAAGTTATATGGCAACTGGAAATGTGGTTAATGCCGGCTATGATGTTACTTCAGATATACCATATGGTAATGTTGTGATTGAAGATGGAGGGGAATTGAGGATTAAAGCTAATGAAACTACGTTAACAAAAGGTGTAGAGGTTAAATTAGGCGGTATATTGATAATTAATAATCAATAAATTAATTTATTATGAAAAGATTATTCTTCCTAATTGTACTAATTGTAGAGCTATCTAATGTTTATGCAAGATTTTTAGGAGATAATGCTGATTCACTTGCCCAGGCTACAAAATGGTATGGTGTGATTAAAGCGGTTGGACCATATACAGGTACTTCATTTCAATCCGCTACTTTTTACCTGCAAGGTGATACGGTGATAAATGATACAACCTACAAGGCATTTTACCGCAATGATATCTACTGCGCAGGTCTTCGTCAAACAGCAGACGGGCAACAAGTTTTTATTCGACCGACAGAAGAATTAATGCAAGATCCTTATTGGGAGCCTGGCGAACATCTTCTCTATAACTTTGATGTGGAAGTAGGAGATACCGTATTTGCCTTTGATGGGTCATATGCAGGAATTGATGATATGGGGGAGGATTTGTCTATTCAATATAGATGGGTAGTCCAAGATGTTCAGACCATTGATAGAAGAAAGCATGTAGTTGTTGTTGGAGGACAACAGCATTCTCATGAAGTGGAATGGATAGAAGGTATTGGAACACGCTTTGTTCTTTTTGAGAATGTGTATGATGATGCCTTATGGAGAACATGTTCCTCATATACTCTTTGTGCGGTTGATAGTCAAGGAAATACGCTTTATTCGTTCGATACTGATGATATAGGAGTTAGGAATAATTGCCCGGAGTTGGAAATAATCCCTAATGAGGGCATAGAACTTGTGACCGCTGATCCCCAATCAGCCACTAAGCTCCTTCGCGATGGTCAAATACTCATTCTGCGCGGAGATGAGACGTATACAATAATAGGTCAGAAATTGCAATAATCCACACCACGCAGTAGAGCAAAGACTTGAATACATATGCTCGCATGCGAACACTATAATGGAAGTTATATACGTGTTGCCTACGAGATTAGTACGAGATTAGTAGGAAATGCCTCCGATAAGAGGTTCGTAAGGGGCTAGGAAATAAATGATTATGAAAAATCAGTATTGTCCATTAAAAGTAAATAAAAAAACAGATAAAACCCTTTGAGTGTTTTAGTAGCGGTGCTACTTGCGTACTTTGCCGATAAAAACTCCTCGCAAGCAAGCTTTCGGATAGTTTCTACCGCCAAACCACGCAACTCTAACGAGTAAAAAAGTACTCAAAGCAATAAACAAAGATAAAATTCGTTTACTAGAAATAGACTAATTTTAGTGGACACAAATGTAAATAACAATGAAAAATAAAGGACGCTGATTAGCGTCCTTTATACATTTCCTCATAGTATTTCTCGTAATCTCCCGAGGTGATGTTGTCGAGCCATTCTTGATTATCCAAGTACCAGCGGACGGTTTTCTCGATGCCTTCCTCAAACTGCAGGCTCGGTTCCCAACCCAACTCGCGCTGTAACTTCGTCGAATCGATAGCATAGCGCATGTCGTGTCCTGCACGGTCGGTGACATAAGTGATGAGATCGAGGTCCGCACCTTCCGGACGGCCGAGCAGACGATCTACCGTAGCGATGATGGTCTTGATGATATCGATGTTCTTCCATTCGTTGAAACCACCGATATTATAGGTCTCGGCAATCGTGCCTTTATGGAAAATGAGGTCTATCGCCCGCGCGTGATCCACTACATATAGCCAGTCGCGTACATTCTCGCCCTTGCCATAGACCGGCAGTGGTTTGCGGTGGCGGATGTTATTGATGAAAAGCGGAATAAGTTTCTCCGGGAATTGGTACGGACCATAGTTGTTGGAGCAGTTCGTTACGATGGTCGGCATGCCGTAGGTATCGTGGAACGCACGCACGAAATGGTCCGAAGAAGCCTTCGAAGCGGAGTAAGGCGAATGCGGGTTATATTTGGTCGTCTCATAGAAGAAGTCCTCACCATAAGCCAGATGGTGTTCTGCCGACGAAGCCGTTGTGGTAAACGGCGGCTCTATACCTTCCGGATGCGTCAGTTGCAATGCTCCGTACACTTCATCCGTCGAGATGTGGTAGAAACGCTTGCCTTCCCATTTCTCCGGCAGACTCTCCCAATAGAGTTTGGCCGCCTGCAGCATAGACAGCGTACCCATTACATTCGTACGGGCAAACGTGAACGGGTCTTTTATCGAGCGGTCCACATGACTCTCAGCAGCCAAGTGAATCACACCCGTCACATGCTCCTCTTGCATCAACGCATAAATGGTGTCAAAGTCGCATATATCTGCGCGTACGAAGCGGTAGTTCGGCTTATCTTCGATATCCTTGAGGTTCGCCAAGTTGCCTGCGTACGTCAACTTATCCACGTTGATGATACGGTAGTCAGGGTACTTGTTTACGAACAAGCGCACTACGTGACTTCCGATAAATCCGGCACCGCCGGTAATGATGATACTTTTGTTCATACTATGTATCGTATTTGTTTGAAATGATATATTCGTTTTGTTCCTTGTTGGTCTTCCAATACCAGTTCGCCGCTTGGCAGCACATCTTTTATTTGCGCCATGAACTGTCCCTGAGTTTGCGTACCGGCATTCATGGTTGGCGCAACACTCACTACCCTTTCTACAAACGGCCAGAACCCTTCGCGTCGGTACAAGTGCGCTTTATAATAATCCCATACATCTTCCTGCAGCGCCTTGTTAACTTCGTTGAACAGCTGTTGCATCAGTTCGTCTATAGGATACTCGCGTCCGGTGATCTGCTTGAGCGAGACCGGGTTTGGAGCATCGGATAGCCATTCGGTTTGATTGACATTCAGTCCTATTCCGGCGATACAATACTTCACTTCGTTGCCTACTATCGCATTCTCAATCAGAATCCCTGCGATTTTCCTATCCTGCCAATAGATGTCATTAGGCCATTTGATCGTAAAATCCTCTCCCAAAAGCCGCTGTACGGCTACAGCCGTGCTGACATTCAACTCAAACAGTTCTTTCCTCGGCGGCAACAGTATCGAGCATAGCAGGTTCTTGTCCGCCTCACTTTCCCAGCCGTTTCCGGTCTGTCCGCGTCCGGCAGTCTGATAGCCTGCGCGGATGAATTCCGGCGGATTGCCGTCGGCTATCATCTGCTTGAGCAGGGTGTTGGTACTATTGGTGCTCGTTACAAACATCCAGCAGATACTGTTGAATCACCGTTTGTATGTTCTTAGCCTTACCCGGCGCGGAGTTGATCAGGATGGCAAACACCCATGTGTCACCGTTCGGCATGTCGATATATCCTGCGAAGTTCTTTGTTCCTGCTATGGTGCCGCTCTTGGCATGGATGCGTCCTTCAAGTGCCGTTTTGGGGCAGAGGGTCTTGAGTGTTCCTGTCTGTCCGCTGACGGGCAAGGAAGCGAACCATGCCTCTTTATTCTTACTGCGCGCCATGATGGTCAGCAGTTGCACAAAAGTCTTCGCGCTAACGGCATCTTGCGGAGCCAGACCGCAACCGTCTTTGATGATGGCATTTTGGATGGTTACTCCTCTGCGTCGCCAGAAGTCACGCAGCAGGTCCTGACTGTTATGTATCGAGCCCGGCAAAGTATATCTTGTGCCCAGATAGCGAAACAGCGCCTCCGCATAAAGGTTGTTGCTATTGACATTCGTCTCTTGTATGATTTCCGACAGCGGCGCCGAATAATGCGTGTACAGTTCCGTCCGAGCCGGAGTCAACGGGTTATAATCCGCTATATAGGTTGCATCCCGTTTGACAGGGACCCCCGCTTCACGCAGACGACTCGTCAGATGACGGGCCAATAGCAAACCCGGATTGGGAAGGTCTCCTTTGACGCCGAAAGTGCCTAAGTTAGAAGGCACAACACCTGTCAGGTAACGCTCACGGCTGTACGGCAGACCGCTTACGAAAGCGCCATCGTGATTGATCTTGTCACAGCGCACATGGTTGATGAAATAGACATCTTCCACTACCGGTTCGGTCTTCACAACAGATGCTATGCTACCCGGTTCGCCACTCTTGAGCACGATATTCATCGTGTTGCCGTAGTAGTTGAGAGCGAAGATTCCCGGCGCGTAGTAGTTACCTGCGTCTTCGCACAGCCAGCCGGGGTTCTGTGCCTCGCCGTCAAGCATCGTCATGTCAGCCACTACACTGCCTTCGATACGACTGATGCCTGCGGCTTTGACGGCACGTACCCATTTGTCCAAGAAGGCCGTGTTGCCTTTCCATCCCAACGAAGGGTCACATCCTCCGCGGATATACAGGTCGCCTTGCAGCACTCCTTTCTCAATCGTACCGGAGTATTCTATAATCGTCGGGAAGCGATAACCCGGGCCGAGTATCTCTAATGCACATCCGGTCGTCAGCAGTTTCATGACCGATGCCGGAGGTACCACTTTGTCGGCGCGGTAACTGTCAATCACCTCGCCCGTGCTCATGTTCTGCACCAAGACAGACATATTCGCCTGCCCTGTGATAGGGTGGCTTGTCAGGAAATTGACCGACAGTAATATTGCACTTAGCAAGTGCATTTATGATTTTATATTTATGATTTATGATTTAGATACTCATGCATTGCGGCTGCGGCCTTTCGACCGTCGCTCATGGCGAGGATGACAGTTGCGCCTCCACGCACTATATCGCCTCCGGCGAAAAGCATCGGCAGAGCCGACTGCATTCCTTCGTTCACGACAATCGTACCTTTCTTGCTAATCTCCATACCCTCTACGGACGACGGGATAAGCGGGTTAGGCGAAACGCCTACTGCCACAATTACCAAGTCAACCGGTATTGTCACGGTCTTACCTTCTACCGGTACGGGACTGCGGCGACCGCTCTCATCGGGTTCACCCAGTTCCATCACCTGCAGCACCGCCTCGCACACACGACCGTTCTCGTCTGCGTGGTATTCGAGCGGGTTATGCAGCGTCATGAACTCGATACCTTCCTGCTTGGCATGATGCACCTCTTCGATACGAGCCGGCATCTCCTCTTCGCTGCGGCGGTAGATGATCATCGCATGCTCAGCGCCGAGGCGTTTAGCCGTACGGACAGCATCCATGGCTGTATCACCACCACCGATGACGGCTACATTCTTTCCGTATAGCAGCGGCGTGTCCGTAGCAGGGTTTGAAGCGTCCATGAGGTTGACACGCGTCAGGTACTCATTGCAGGACAGTACACCATTGAGATTCTCTCCCGGGATGTTCATGAAACGCGGCAGACCGGCTCCGGAACCAACGAAGATTCCTTTGAAGCCTTGTTTCTCCAACTCTTCCACGCTAATTGTCTTGCCGATGATGGTGTCGGTGTGAAACTGTACGCCCAACGCGCGCAGACCGTCAATCTCGATATCCACAATGCGGTTCGGCAGACGGAACTCCGGAATACCGTATTTGAGTACACCGCCTATCTCGTGCAGCGCTTCGAAGACATGTACCTCGTATCCGTACTTGGCCGCATCGCCTGCGAAAGTAAGACCGGCAGGACCGGAACCCACGACGGCGATTTTATCGCCGGTTGGAGTTTTCTGAGTATTCGGATTATTCTGAGTATTCTGATTAGCATAATCTGCGCAGAAACGCTCGAGGTAACCGATGGCTACTGCCGGATGTTTCATCTTGAGATGGATACAGTTGGCTTCGCATTGTTTCTCCTGCGGACAGACGCGACCACAGACAGCGGGCAGCGACGAACTCTCTTTGATGATAGCTGCTGCTCCAAGTACGTCACCTGTCTCGAGTTTCTTGATGAACCCGGGGATATTGATATTCACCGGACAACCTTGTACGCAGGTCGGGTTCTTACAGTTGAGGCAACGATGGCTCTCCGTGATGGCCTGCTCAAAGGTCAGACCTTGGTTCACTTCTTCGTGGAGTGATTTGACGCGTAATTCCGGACGCAGTTCAGGCATCTGGACACGCGGAATGGCTACACGGTCTTTGGGCGAACCTTCAAAGGGTTTGACAGGAGTGACCTTAGCCCCTTCTTGGCTTTGACCGTCGGTTGACCGTCGGTTGACCGTCGCGTTTGAGAGGTTTTTGGTAGCTAAATAGGTCTCCATCGCCTCCGCCTCTTCTGCCTTGTAGGATTTCATACGGCTGAGCATCTCGTTCCAGTCCACACCGTGCGCATCGAACTCCGGACCATCCACGCAGACGAACTTCGTCTTACCGTTCACGGTCACACGACAGGCTCCGCACATACCGGTTCCATCCACCATGATGGTGTTGAGACTTGCCTCGGTCGGGATGTTATATTTGGCGGTGGTGAGAGCTACGAACTTCATCATGATAGCCGGACCGATGGTGATACACTTGTCCACCTGCTCGCGGTTGATGACCTGCTCCACGCCTACGGTAACCACACCTTGTTGGCCTGCCGAACCGTCATCGGTCATGATGATCACCTCGTCCGACCATTGTGCTAACTCCTCTTGCAGAATCAGCAGGTCTTTGTTACGTGCTGCAAGCACCGTGATCACCTTATTACCGGCTTTCTTAAGCGCCTCGGCGATAGGCAGCATCGGTGCAGCACCTACACCACCGCACGCACATACTACCGTTCCGTATTTCTCAATACGCGTAGCACGCCCGAGCGGACCGACGATGTCGTGCAGACACTCGCCCGGCTCCATGGCCAGTAACTTATGCGTCGAAGCGCCTACTTGCTGAACCACCAGCGTGATGGTGCCTTTTTCTATGTCTGCGCCAGCGATGGTCAACGGTACACGCTCGGAATTGGCGTCAACGCGGATGATCACGAAATGGCCGGCTCTGCGGCTACGGGCAATAAGCGGAGCTTCAACTACGAGCTCCGCTACATTGTCCGAAAAAAAACTCTTGGATAAAATACGATTCATTTAGAAATATTTGGTTTCTTTTCCTACGATAGACGAGAGGAGGTTGTTAGCCAGACGGGAAGCGCCGAAACGGAACCACTCGTTATTGAGCCACTCTTCGCCGAGGATCTCTTTCACTAA
>JAFWAK010000068.1 GCA_017507715.1 Paludibacteraceae bacterium
ACCAACAAGAAATCAACCTTGAGTGGGGTGGTAAACTGATCATCATCAACTCTATCGTCGGCGGCGCTATCGATGCACGCTTCATCCCGGCTATCGTCAAGGGTATCATGGATCGTATGGAGCAGGGACCGTTGACCGGTTCGTACGCTCGTGACGTACGTGTTATCATCTACGATGGTAAGATGCACCCGGTTGATTCGAATGAAATCTCGTTCCGTCTGGCAGGCCGTAATGCCTTTGCACAGGCCTTCAAGGAGGCTAACCCGAAGGTATTGGAGCCGGTTTATGACCTCGAGGTATTCGTGCCGTCTGAGATCATGGGTGATGTGATGAGTGATATCAACGGCCGTCGCGGTATGGTAATGGGTATGGAGACAGAGAAGAGCTTCACCTGCCTCAAAGCACAAGTGCCTTTGAAAGAGCTGGCAAGTTACTCGACAACGCTGAGTTCGCTCACCGGTGGTCGTGCTACCTTCACGATGGCCTTCAATAGCTATCAGCTCGTACCGGCAGACGTTCAAGAGAAACTGTTGGCCGCTTACGCTGCTTCGCAGACCGAAGAAGAGTAATCTTCCGGGATACAAAAAAGAGAGTCGCAAATGCGGCTCTTTTTTTTACCAGTCCAGGTTATACGTGATACCAAAGGCGTGTTTGTAAAGCGTTTCTTCGGTCAGTTCTATTTTACCTTTGTTTTTGGTGATGTTGATATCCCGATCGTAACCGTAGGTGAAGCGGTAGTAGAAATCGAGACTACTCATTTTTGTCAGACGCCATTTGACGCCCACTTGTGCACGCACGCTGCTCAGATACTGCTGTCCGTCTTTCTGCTGGTATTCCGGCGCATTGAGCGTATTATGCAACTCCACATACGTGTACGGCTTCACCGGTTTACCCGGTACGATGAACTCCGCACCGATGCGGCTTCTCAAACTCCAGTTATACTTGTTTTTCTCCAGCAGATTGACGCTGTCAGTCCTCATATCGCATACCACACGCTCACGGATATATAGCTTTGCTATATTCGTAAAGGTGTATTGGCCGGTGATGCCGAAGAAAACACGATGGCGGAGGAACTCATTATGATCACTCCAGCCTTTATCGCCTAACAGACGCAGCGTGTAACCCGCATCTATCTTCAGGTACGTGAAATGCGGATGCGCGTAGGCCAACGAAAGCGTCGTATAGGACTTGTAGAACGAAGCGCCGTAAGAGGTGTCTATTGCTATATTTTTGGCAGTCTTCCCTTTCTCTATGTCGTATAGGTTAAACCGCAACTCTTCCCCGAGGGTAAGCCGCACACCGCAGTCCCATTTCTTGGAAAAATCCGCTCCAACGCGCATCTGAACCGTCTGCTCAGTCGTCTCGCCTGTGGCATTATAATCCCATGCGAAAGCGGATGCGCTAAGCGCAATAAGTGCTACTATCGTATAAATTATTCTTCTCATATCTCCTTTCCTATAGGGAGGGCTGGGGTAGGCCCGTTATTTGAACTTGGTGATTTGGTCGATACTATTATGGATCTTGCCTTGCTCCAGTTTGTAGGTCACGTTGATATATGCTACGTCGCGCAGGAAGTCAGTATGACCGATCTCAACATCCACTATATCCAGTCCTGTACGCTCCTTCAAATCCGCTAACAATGCCGCCCGATTTTCGGGTTTGATATTCTCAATCTTCTCATACAGCACGATCTTTGTGGAAGTACGTTTACGTACTTGCCATGCTTCGAAGGCCCACGCCAAGAGAATAATAACCACATTCGCGAATACAAGCAGATACCAAGCCAGTCCTTCGGCCTTGAGGCTTAAGGAGTTAATAACCGACACCGCGATGATGAGGAACATATAGTTCATCTCGCGGATGGGCACGGTCTCTGTACGGTAACGAATCATGCCGAAGATGGCAAAAAGACCGAGTACGAAGCCGGTCTGGATATCCAGAATCTGCATCAGCCAAAGCAGCACGAACATACCGCTCGAGAAGAGCATGTAGGTCACGTAATAGTCACGGCGTTTGCTGAACCGGTAATAGATACAATAGACGATGATCCAGGTCACCAACAGGTTGAAGAGGAACATCAAAGGCATTGTAATCAGGTTGTCACTCACATGCAGGAAATCCGCAATGCTATTCATGAGGTACGAGATACTGTCTTCCGCACCAAAACGCTCTGCGATACTCGGGTCATTCTCCATAAACTCCAGAGTAGGGTTGTTTAAATCGACTTGTGTCATATATTCAACATTTTTTCTATTCTACGTATTTTATCTTTGAATCGGTTTTTCTTCAGGCCGGGTGTGGTCATGGCCGTACCGATGCAGTATTTGCTGATCTTAAGCGGGTGAACGCGGTTGTCCAGCATGATTTTGGTCATGGGTGAGGGGACATTGCCGTCGCGCTTCAACTCGATGATCACCAGATTGCTAAACGTCTTTTTCTCACCGCTGATGATATTATCCCAAACCAGATCCATATCGATGGTCAAACGCTCGGTCTTGGCCTTGTTGACCAGCGTGATACGGTGAAAACGCGTACTGAGGTGCGGACTCAACTCGCTCCAATGATAGCGGCTCTTGGCGTCGATGAAATCCGCTACGCTCCATCGTTCCCGTTTGCTCTCGCCGAACATCTCGCCCGTCAATGCAGTCGTAGGCACGGCGATACGTTTCTTCTTGGTTCGCCCTTTGTTGTTCTTGCGCTTGATCTCGAGGAATATCAGATGGCTGTCCACGTACTCACGAACCCGTATTTTCTGCCGCATCAACTGCCGGTCATGATGACGGATATACATATCGAGCGTCTCGGTGTCATAATACATCGTGTCGTAGGTAGCGATGCGCTTGCCGTCGATCTCTTGCGCGTAGTAATCGGCTTTCGCGGCTTCTAAGATAGCAGGAAGCACACCTATCGGCACCGCATATTTGGTGTCGATACGGTTCATCAGCTTCACGCTCTCCATCTCGTTAAGCGAGATAGGGTCGAATTTACTTATCTGAGAAGATATACTCAAAGACCTTGATGCTATATAGTTTGCCATTCGGCAAATAGTTATATTGCTTTGCCTTGGTGCCGTCAGCATTCCATTCGTATTTGCGGATACGAACGGCTCTGTTGCGGTCGTTATATTCCACTTCTTCAAGCACCTTGCCGGTCTTGTCGTCATAGGTGCTGGTCACGCGTTTACGCTGGCCGTAACTGGCGTATTCGATCTCCTCAATGCAGCGTCCCTGGCTGTCATAGATCTTCACATGGTCCAGCCAACGGGCTTTGGTCTTGCTATCGGTATTCCATTCCTTGACGGTGAGGTTTTTGCGCTTCTCGCGTTTAGCCAACTGCTCCGGCGTTAACAGACTCTGTGCCATGCCCATTCCGGCTATCAGAACGCATACTACAATACTTACAAATCGTTTCATATCAAATATATTTAGCTGTTATACTGTTTTTGCTTTTGCGGATATCATCTATCGTGCCTTCCGCTACTATCTTTCCTCCGCCTTTACCGCCTTCCGGACCCATGTCGATGATCCAGTCGCAGGCTTTGATGACATCCGTGTTATGCTCGATGATGACGACGGTATTACCCTTATCCACCAGTTTCCGCAGCACGCCGAGCAGTACCCGGATATCCTCGAAATGCAGACCGGTGGTAGGTTCGTCGAGGATGTATAGCGTCTTGCCTGTGCTGGGCCGACTTAATTCGGTCGCTAACTTGATACGCTGGCTCTCACCGCCCGAGAGGCTGGTCGAGCTCTGCCCGAGTTTAATATATCCTAATCCTACGTCCTGTATCGTCTTTATCTTACGCAGGATGGTAGGTTGGCTCTCGAAGAACTCCACGGCCTGGTTGACCGTCATATCCAGCACGTCGGCAATGGTCTTGCCCTTGAACCGCACCTCGAGTGTCTCGCGTTTGTATCTCGTACAACCGCATACCTCGCAGGGCACGAACACATCCGGCATGAAATGCATCTGGATGATCTTATAGCCGTTACCCATGCATTCATCGCATCGGCCGCCTTTCATATTAAAGCTGAACCGACCGGCTTTCCATCCGCGAATCTTAGCTTCCGGCAGTTGCGCGAACAGATCCCGAATGTCGTTGAATACGTTGGTGTACGTAGCCGGGTTGGAACGCGGCAAGCGACCTATCGGCGACTGGTCCACATTAATCACCTTGTCAATGAGTTTCAGACCTGTTATCTGTTTGTACGGCAGCGGTTGTTTCTTGCTTCGGTAGAAATGCTGCGAGAGGATAGGGTATAGCGTCTGGTTTATCAGGCTGCTCTTACCCGAACCGCTCACGCCCGTCACGCATATCATCTTACCCACCGGTATCTTCACCGTCACGTTCTTGAGGTTATTGCCCGTACAACCTTTGAGGGTGAGGAATTGAGCCTCATTCCCATCATTAGCACCATTCACATCATTCCCATCATTCCCATCATTCACCTTCTTCTCGCCATTCAAAAATTGTGCCGTTAGCGTATCTGTTTTGAGCAGTTCGTCAGGTTTACCCGAGAAAAGCACTTTCCCGCCTAATCGACCGGCTTTAGGTCCTATATCGACTATCCAGTCAGCCTCACGCATCATCTGCTCGTCATGCTCCACTACGATGACCGAGTTTCCCATGTCGCGTAACTCCTTCAGGCTGTTTATCAAGCGTTGGTTATCGCGTTGGTGCAGACCTATCGAAGGCTCATCGAGTATATAGAGGACGTTCACCAGTCGAGAACCTATCTGCGTAGCCAATCGGATACGCTGACTCTCTCCGCCGGAAAGACTCTCACTACTGCGGTTCAGGCTCAGATAACCCAATCCCACCGACTGCATGAATCGCAATCGCGCACATATCTCCTTTAATATCGGTTGCGCAATGGCGCGTTGTTTCTCTGATAGCTGATCACTGATGGATGACAATAAATCCAGCAACTCGTCTATATCCATCTCCGCGAGTTCGCTGATGTTATATTTGCCGACCCGATAACTCAGCGCCTCTTTACTCAACCGCTTGCCATTGCATTCCGGACAAACCACCCATTCCTCTTTCTCTTCCTCTCCCTCATCCGTCAGGTTATTCACGTTGTTGGTCGTCAACTCTTTCAACTGCTCCAGCCAGTCATCCTGTTGGATGAGTTTATCAATTCCCTCATTCCCTAATTCTCTAACTCCCTCATTCATTAACTCTTCACTCTTCACCTTCCCCAGTCCCTTACAACACGGACACCAACCACTCGGGCTATTGAAACTGAAGGTGTGCGGTGCCGGTTCCGCATAACTCAATCCCGTCTCCGGACACATCAGCGTACGGCTGAAATATCGCACCGCACCATTTGTATCATTCCCACCATTGAGCGAAGCGATCATTACCAGTCCGTTTCCTTGTGTCATAGCCCGGTCAATAGACTGCCGCAGTCGCCTAATATCATTAGCATCATTGAGCGACTCTGTCGCGCTCATTTCATCATTTATCTTCAGCCGGTCCACAACGACTTCAATCGTGTGGTTCACATAGCGGTCTACCTTCATGCCCATGACGAGTTCGTGCACTTCTCTGTCCACCCGCACATGGAGGTATCCTTTCTTGCGCATCGTCTCGAAAAGCTCCTTATAGTGCCCCTTGCGGTTATTAACCAGCGGAGCAAGAATCAGCACTTTCTTTCCGGCATATTCACGAACAATCAGATCTATGATCTGTTCGTCCGTATACTGCACCATTTTCTGTCCTGATAGATACGAATAGGCTTCTCCGGCACGGGCATACAGCAGTCGCAGGAAATCATACACCTCCGTGATGGTACCTACCGTCGAACGCGGGTTCTTGGTTGTCGTCTTCTGGTCGATGGAGATGACAGGACTGAGGCCTGTAATCTTATCCACATCCGGACGCTGCATCTGGCCGATGAAGCCGCGTGCATAGGAGGAGAACGTCTCCATGTAACGCCTTTGTCCTTCCGCGAAAATGGTGTCGAAAGCCAGTGACGACTTACCCGAACCACTCAAGCCCGTGATGACCGTCAATCGCTTGCGCGGGATGGATACGCTGATATTCTTCAGGTTATGCACCCTCGCACCAATCACTTCTATATGTCCTTCGTCGTTTGCCATCAATAATCCTTTAAACAATTGCACGACTTATATACACCCTTATGCGCATCGTAAGGTGCGATTGCGTAAGAAATCTTTATTCCTACATCAAAAATCGTGCCATCTTTGATGAGTTTACGTCCTTGCCGATTGGCCTCCATGACCGGTGAGAGAATGCGTTGCAGCGGAAAACCATCACGCGTGTCGGTGAGCATAATCAGACTCTCGTTGTTGCTGCTTGAGGCCGTGTGTTTGGTGAAACAATAATCAAAATACGCACCGACAAGAATATACGAGCGGTAGTTACGAGCCCAGTCGTTCAGCGGGAAGGTGTAGTTGAGTTCGAGGGATAGCCACCATTGTACCTTCGGTAGGGTCAGTTTGCCGCTATTGCTCATACTGAAATCCCGGGAGGCAGCTAAGGGATATGACTCGTATATGGTATTGTCGTACTTCGGATAATAGACGGACAATGCTGCGTGCTCAACCGTCTGCTTCCAGGTCGTGCTGAGCGGGAAAACCGCTTTGGCGCCGGCCAGGAAAAGGAAACTGTTCTTGGCAAAAGCTAATTGCAGCGGAACACCTACAGACCACGTACTATAGCGCTCTCGCAGGTTTCCTATCGTGTAAGCGATATCCATCTGCTCGTTATCCACATCGATGGTAGAGTAGGTATCTTCGTAATCAATCTTACCCAGACTGGTAGTGTGGACGTCTATCGTCAGACCGGTTCGCAGACCAATCACACGCGAAGAGAGGAAGTTATAATACAGATGTGCACCGCCATTGCCGCCTATCTGTGTATTAATATACACAGGTTCTGCACTCCATCCGGCGATTCCGCCGTGGAGACCCATCTCGAAGAGACTCTCCGCTTGCACGAACAACGGCAAAAGCAGCAGTACTATGTTAACGAAGCTTCTTCTCATACCAAACTCTATCGCCTTGCTGGTAGCGTATGATCGTCAGACTCCACCAATGATACACTTTCTTCACAATCGGTTCGGGCGCTTGTACCTCGCCTATCTCCAGAATGTTCGACCAGATATATTCATCATCGTTATCTACCGGTGCGTCTAAGCGTATTTGCAGCTGGAAGATACCGTTCAGTTCATTCCGCTCGGCATAATCGTCTTCATTGGCACCCGGAATAGGTTCCCCATTTTTATACCACTGGAATGCCAATGCCTTGTTATCTGGGAAGAACCGCCGCAAAGCCACATTGTCACAAACTAACTGCCAGTTGTATTTGTTGACAATGATCGGGTAGAGTCGCTCGCAATGGAATGTATCAAGCACAAGCGTATATACAGTTCCAATACATTTCTCCCATTTCGCGTGCTGCACCTCCACTTCTTGCGAACCCGGCCGCTCATACAGCAACATCGTGTCGCGGAAGAACCACAGGAACGGCATTAAGGTGTCGCAGACAGCCGAATCCATGTAAATGGTTTGGATATCCGGGCAACAATGTTCCATAATTACATTCAATATGTAATAAATACTATCTGCTCCGTACGATTCATATAAAGTATCTCGCAGTTCGGATGCAACAGCATAGATTTTATCTCTCCAAGCAATTTGCGAAAGGGTATCGCAGATTGTTGTGTCCGAAGAGATAGTTACCGGAGGATAAGGACAATGGTAGATGGCCACACGTAAGGTATAATACACGCTATCATATCCGTACGCATCATATGCCGTGTCTTGTATCTCGGGCGTTACGGGATATAGTTTATCACGCCATTTGATTTGCGAAAGCGTGTCGCAAATAGTGGTGTCTTGGCTGATAGCTATAGGTGGATAGGGACAATGAATAGAACGTAACGAGTAAACAAAGTATAAGCTATCGTTTCCCTGCATATCTTTGTAGATTTTACCTATCGTGTCCGCTTTCGTCCATTCTATACCTCTCCAACTAAAAGGAAGTAATGTATCACAAATAATAGTATCAACCGTCTGGTATTCAACATTATTACAAAAATACAGTTCGATATCATCCACCGCATAATCATCGCCCTCTGCGTTTCCGTATTGGGTAGGATTATCAATGATAGATAAGGTCACTTTATCCACACCTTCCGGGATAGTGAACTTTATTCCTTCCAGATGCCATTGTGCAGAGTACTGCCATGAATCCGGAATATTATACAGACTCCAATCGTGTCCGATAGTATCCGTATTATATCGCGCTAATTGTTCTCCGGTACGAGCATCTGTCACAACAAAGACAAATTTGGGATACGAATATGACAAGAAAGGAACTGTCTTGAACTCCCTTGCTGTAACTACATTTGCAAAGTAGGCAGAAAAAGACAACTGCATACCGGCACACAATCCTGCCACTTCTTTTTGATATATATAATTCGTGTAATAGCTATTAGCACGACTATTTGTTTCAAAGAAATATCCTCGTGTTATATCGTTCGGGTAGGTATGGTCATCCATAATATGCCAACCATGGAAATCAGAATTAGGATGCCCCTGTTTCGCAATAATATAATGCATACCTGCTAAATATCCTGCAGAATAATTATAATCTTGCTGGTATATACTACTTATACCAGGCATAGGTGTTCTGCTTACCATAGGATCACTTGGTCTATTGCCACCGAAATCTTCGCGGAAAAGGAGCGTTCCTCCCATGCAAAATGGTGGTTCGGGCATCTCACAATGCTCCGTTTCGATGTGAAGGATATAATAGATACTATCGAAGCCACAGGAGCTTAATAGGGTGTCGCGTAAGGTGTCGGCTATTTGGTAAAGGCTGTCTCGCCAGAGGATTTGGCTGATGGTGTCGCAGATAGTGGTGTCGGTACGGATTGTGTCCGGTGTCATGCAAAGGTGTATCTCAATATCGTCAAGGGCGAAGTCGTTGCCGTTGCCATTGGTAACGTTATTGTATATCGACAGGCGGATAGCATCGACGCCAACAGGCACGGTGAAATTCATACCGACCAGGTGCCATGCCGATGAATACTGCCAATCTGTCTTAGCGGGCAGGTTGTTGTCGAACGGTATCTCTTGTGTGTTTTGTTCCGCTAATTTTTGACCTGTTTGTGGGTTGGTAAGAACAAATTTTAGACATGGGCTAACCACAGGTCCACGATTCTTGGTATACCAATCGTATTGGAACCACGTAAACACATTCGCCACATAAGCACTAAAAGTCAGTTCTATGCCTTCGCACAGACCGCTTATTTCCGTTTGATAGAATTGTTGGGCTCCGCCGCTTCCGTCTATTTCCAAGAAATAGCCGCGTGTTCGGTCATTTGGGTACGTGTGATCGTCCTGAATATACCATTGTGAACGTTTAGCAGAAAGGTCTGCGCCGGGGATTGTCCAACCAGTTGTATCTCCGTTACAATAACCAGATTTAGTGACCATGTACGTGCCGGATCCCATCCCATGCGTAGACTGCCTATAACTCATTCCAGGCACAGGTGTTGTACCAACCCTCGGATCATTCGGATCATTGCCGCCGAAATCTTCCTTGAAGAGCAGTGTTCCTTCTTCACAGAGAGGCAACGTACAACCGTCATAGACGCAAACAATCTTGTGAGGCATACTCATTGCACCGCAAGTGGACTCATCTGCACCGCCTACGAGGATGCGATACCAGCCTTGTTGCGATGCACTCATACGTGGAAGGCGGAGAGTGGAGGATTTTGCTCCATTAATGGGTGTCCACGTAGTGCTGTCGGCTGAGAAATACCACTGATACTGTAGCGGTTCAAGGTATGTACCGTCGTTCACAAACTGGCTCTCCAGCAATACCGGCCAAGAGGCACACACCGTGTCAGGGCCACTGACCGTGACCGGAGGTACGCAGATATGTATTTCGATGTCGTCCAGCGCAAAATCATTACCCGTACCTCCTTCTGCATCGTTATAGATGAGCATTTGAATAGACTCAATACCGGGCGGCACCGTGAACTTCATACCTACGAGTTGCCATTCTGCCGATTCAAGCAGATGTATATTCCATGATTTCGTGACATCCGGCTGAATGTCGCCTGTCGATTGTTCCGCTAAGGTAGCACCCGTCTTCGGGTTCTTCAGAACAAATTTCATACGCGGATACGCGTAATTATAACCTCCTACACGGAAAAACTTCTGAACTTGTTCATAGAAATGCACGTTGATGACGTAGGCGGAGAAAGTGAGTTGAGCACCTTGACACAGGTCGTTAATCGTAGTGCTATAAAAGACGGAGTTATCTCCCTTGCCGTCTATCTCTACAAAATAGCCCCGGCTGTAGTCGCTCATGTAGGTATGATCATCCTGAAGCATCCACTGAGAACCCCAGTTCGGAAGATAGCCATATTGCCGTCTCAGAGCGGCGGTGTCACCATTGCAGTAACCCATTTTGGTGACCAGGTACTTGCCTTGTCCCATGGAGCCAAACCTGTCGGTTTTCAGTTGTTGGTAACTCATGCCGGGCACGGGAGTGGTTCTAACTCTCGGATCAGAAGGACTGTTTCCCCCGAAATCATCGCGGTAGAGCAAGTTGCCGTCAATACACAGGTCAGGCTCGCATTTCTTAAAGGTCACAAATAACTCATTACTCTCAAAGCGGTTGTCCGGATCATCTAGATGGCCGGCATAAGCAACGATAAGCTTGTACCAACCCACATGGTGCGCCTTGAACGATTGTATCTGCAAGTCAGGCACGTTCCCTCCGGAGACTTTTCTCCATTCAGTCGGGTATTCCGGAGACTTGTACATCCACTGGTACATCAATGGCCTGTTTACTAGATAAAGTACTTCAGGTATATCTGCCGTAAACGTATAAGGATCGTTCGGACACACGCTATCCGGCGAGGTGATCGTAATTTGGACGTCCACTGGCGTTGGGTCAGGTAATCCGATATTTAAGAGCGATGCTTCAGCAGTCTTACCTGTGCGTAAAATATATGCACTATATCCTCCTCTTTCAGCCGTTAACTTACCGGTTATATTCGTTGCAGAAGGTATCTCGTATGTCACATACCCGTCTGTCACCTTACGTTTTACATTTTCGCCACTAACGACATTCTTCAGTGGCGTGTTATTGTATTTGATATATGCTTCGTCTTCTGTTTTTGTTGTCACGACAATAGAAGTGGTATATGGGGCATTGTCCTCAGCTGAAATCATAATCCATCTTGACTCGCTCGCCATATAATCAACCGGAATAATCTCCGCCATCGCCGGATCTCCTA
>JAFWAK010000069.1 GCA_017507715.1 Paludibacteraceae bacterium
GAATAGGCATTATCTCATCCGAGAAAATCTCCTGCCTCAGATCCTTCTTTTTAAGTCCGGCAGGCGTCGGGCCTATCTTTTGTTCCACGAAATCCGTCCAGAGACTCATCCATTTGCGGAAGAGATTGATCTGCGCAGGTGTAAAGTCCTTCATCTCAGGTTTGAGAAACTCAAAATCAGTCTCGTTATCGCGAATGATCTGCTTGATAACGGCCAACTGCGCCTTGTCATCCGGGTAGAGATGCGCCTCTTGTTGCGCGGCATTCCAAAGCCAGGTCCAATAACCGTCCAACACCTCTTCGGCACTTAACCCATCAAATACAAAAGTAGGCTGGATAGGCTCGTCTTCTTCGGCATTTTCGAGCTGTTGAGCAAAAGCATACACCTCTGCCGGACTACTCCAGTCGATAGATAGCAAATGCTGGCGACGTGTCTCTATATATCCGGCGTCAAAGAGCCATTGCGCGAAAGGACCTTTCCATGGCACCAACTCATATATCTGCGCTCTCACCTGCTCTCGCACAAGACGGTGCATATAGTCCATTAGCAATCCGAATGCTAAATCATACAGCCGGTCGTTGCCGCATATCGTATACAGCAAATCGTCCGAGCCGGTCAGCTCCATGTGGTTTTGGCAGAGCGATTGGACTTCGGTCGTAAACAACCCGCCATTCTCCCGCCTCACCTCTCGCTCGTACCGCAAGAAGAACTGCTCTCGCTGCGCATCGCCGTCCACCGCTATCCCGCGCGCATCTCCCTCCACCGTGTCCACCAACAGCGCTGCCAATATAGCCGCAGCGAGCATGCCGGTTAACTCAATCGGCTGCTCCTCCGCCGCATAAATCAACCTATGCGCTTCATAGCGCAAGGTATCGGAGAAAATATAGTCGTTTAAGAGGTTCATAGTTCTTTTCTCGTCTCCTCCAATTTAGCGATGATTGGTCGTTTCATCCATTCGGGAATAGAGTCTCCAACATAGTCATCAAATCGACTTATTACCTCTACCGTTTGATCAATAATCTCATTGGCTTTGGGCGCTTTTACTCCCGCCTCGGCGGCTACTGCTAACATGTCATTGCGCGAAATATGCAAACGTTTTCCATTGACCGACATCTGATGCCGGCGGGTAAAATAAGCGCCTACCGCATACGACATATCATATGCAGGTGATAGTCTCCAAACACCATCCGTATCCATCAAGAACTCAACATTCTTTGTATGATCATCTTGGTTACAACCAATCACATTGAATACCATTCGCCGATAGGCTTGCTCCATTTCAGGCTGGGTCATGCGCAGTCCTCGCATCACACGGAATAACTGCTCATAAGACCATGAATCGGGTTGGTTATAATCATAATGCGCCATACCGCAAAGCGACACCATATGTATACGGTGACTGCCGCCTACGCGGTCAAAACGCTTCGTCATGAAATGATGCCGTTTGCCATCCTCCAGCAGCCGCGACTCCATCATTTCAATGCCGCAATCCAATACCATCTTATAGTAGGCGTATTCCAGACAGCCGTAGTTAGTAGTTTCGCTATACGCACCCGGCTTATTCGCATCTACGCCATCCAGCTTCAAGAGCCAATGTTCATATCCATCCGGCGCGTCCACTTGGCCGGAACGCAAGTCGCCCGTCTTTCGGTTATATGCCACCACCGCCTTCGGCCGTGCACCTCCGGCAGAGGTACCTACCCTAAGAATTGTCAATAGGGCTTCTTCGTCCGTCTGCAGGTTTGTACCGAACTGCATGCGTTCACCTAACACTTCAGCGGTTGCGGCAATCAAGCCATCCAGATCAATCGCTACCTGCTTATTCAGGTCTTTGCGTTCTTGCGGCTCAAAGCGCAATGCGCCCATCGCGCGCGAACCTTGATATAACAAGCGCTCGATGGTCGTATAACTATCCTCCGGACGACCGGATTTTTCCAACCAATGATTGATAATAGCCGTACCGAACTTGTCCGGAAGGCAGTCGGCGATAAAGCCCGGCAGTCCCTTAAAGGTTTGAAACGGCAGTTGAGAAAACTCGTATATCTTATCCTTTTCCGGCGTTACAAAAAGAGGGGATGGGTTATAACCGCTATTGACAAACTCCGGTGTATACTGCATCGTGATACGACCGGACTCATCTTCCGAAAGGGACGCCATATGCAGATCCCACAAATATACATTCGCAAAATTAATCATGACGAGGACGAATTCGTTTGGGTTTTTTACCTTCTTGTTTGGCTATCAACAACGGGCTGACCAATGCGTTGGTCTCAAAGTTGTTGAGAATCTCCAGTTTATTGAGCACACGCAGCATAGCTACTATCGACTCCATTTTCATTCCCTTCCCATTCTCTACTTGCGTAACCGTAGAACGCGATACACCTGCGCGTTCCGCCAATTGCTGCTGGCTTAACCGCGCATTGATTCGCATCTGTTGCATCTGCTTGCCCACATATTGCAATAGTGCCTCATTGGTCATAAAATAGTCTATCATAATGATTGCATTTAAATGCATTATCCACGATTTTA
>JAFWAK010000011.1 GCA_017507715.1 Paludibacteraceae bacterium
AGTCCATCGGCACCAACGCCAGAGCGTCCATGTTAATCGATATAGCCTGCTCCAGCTGCCCCGCCATTGCGGCATGATACGCGCTGTCCACCTGCGCATCGACCTCCTCTCGCGTCATAGCCGATACAACCATGACGGAGAGAAAAGCGATCCATATAGTAAGTATCTTTTTCATTTCAGGTGCAAAGATACAACTTTTTTACAAGATATGCAAATAATGTTTAGTGTTTAATGTTTAGAGGGGACGGGGCTACCCTGGGCGTTGTAAGTCTCTCCGTTGCGCTCTATGAACAATAGGCCGTTGCGAAGGTACTTATGCGTTACGGGTGAGGGGTTATCGGTGGTGGAGTCAATGCCGGTAGTCACGCTTGAGTCTTTGAAGACAGCGGTGATGGAGATGTTCTTTCCGTCCACTACGGTGATGGAGCGCGGGTTATCGGTTTCGCCGTCGGACCACTGAACGAACTCGTATCCATCAGCAGGAACCGCGGTAATGGTCAGTTCGGTACCTTCGGCATACCATCCGGATGTGAAATTAGTTATCGTTCCTTGTCCTTCGGTAGCGGAAGCATTGATAATCGCGCCTTTCGGTGTCTGGCTATCGTCCACTTCTACAATCGGGTCGAGATAAACATTCTGAGCCGGCATAACCATATAACGCGGGTTATCGGTGTTGCCGTCAGACCAGCTGACAAACTTATATCCCGTAGCCGGATAAGCGCGGAGGGTGATATGCGTTCCTTCGAAATAACTGTTGAAACCACCTACGGCGCAGAGGCTCTCAAGCGACGGAGTGAGATAGTTGATCTCGTATTGGGGCGAGTTGTCGGATATATAGAGCGAGCGCTGATCCATCGCACCGGAGTTAATCTCGGCGTTAGTAAGTTGCAGATTGGCATTGGTCTTATCCGATACTTTGTAAGTCGCCTCGCTTGTACCGATATCTACGGTAGCGCCATTCACGATGAGGTTCTTGCTAAGCAAGAATACCTTGCCGATAGTGCTTTGTCCCCAAGCAGTGGGCGTGCTCAAGAAGACGGTGAAGTCAATATGTCCGGTTATGGTCAAGTCGCCTGACATATTTCCGGCATTCATATCTTTCACATTGAGGTTCAGGCCGTGGAAGGTCGAACCGGTAAAGGTCATACCTTTCATCGTCATCAGCGCAGCACGAATCGTATTATCGGTTGTTGTGCAAGTAACATCGATATTGTAGTCCAGCACAACAGTCAATGGGCCGGAACTACTCTCAAGGTCTTGAATAAAGCCGTCATTGGAGATGTTGTATGTAGCATGATTCATCGCGGTAAGGACGCGGTTCTCATGGTCATAGTTCCAGACGCCGTCACCGAGGATATCGTTGGAGTTCGAACCGGTTACCCGCGTGCCGCAAACCCAGAGATTATACGCGTCTGCAGGCGGTGCTACGCGGAAATGTGCGGTCAGTATCTCGTCTGCTTTTACCGTCCAGTTAAGAACTGCGGAACCGGGAACAACTTGGTTCTGAGCATTCTTCCAATAGAGGAACTGATACCCTTCGTTCGGCGTAGCGGTGATGGTGACGGTTTGACCTTGCTCCAAATGCGTGCCGCCGCCGGACACCGTACCCATCGTCTCATCCGCCGAAACAACATTGATATCGTAGTAATTGATTACCACGTCTGCCTCAAAGAGAGCATACAGAACGGTGTCTTGGGTCACGACGAAGGTATAAGGGTTCTTGGTCACGCCGTTGGACCAGCGAAGGAAATGATAACCGCTCTTTGGAGTAGCAGTAACGGTATGCGAAACGCCTTCATTAACTAATCCGTCGCCTGTAACTGTTCCGGCAGATTTATCATTCACATCCACCCAAACGACATATTTGGTGATATTCGGCTCCACCTGAATGACATCGTTATCCTTAAGGCTACCAGATGTAATCTTTGCATTCGTAATCATACTATTCTGGCAATCCACTATCGGTTTTTTGCCCCACGCATCAAACCAAGCGTTGTTGATTACAAACATACCGCAGGATACGGCTGTTTGCGTATTGGTATTGTTATCTTCGATGAAAACGCGTACTCTATTTTTTGCGCAGAACGATTTACCATTCAGCGAAACGGCGGTTGCATTCTGCGAGTGGATAGCAAGAATGTCACCATCTTCTTCGGTCAATGCAAAATGTGCAGGAGAAATAATAAGGTCACCGTTATGACCTATAATACGTCCGTTCATCGACCAGATGCCATCAACTACAATATTCAACTTGAAATCATCATAAACGATATTGCCGTTAATTGTATTAGGCTTACCTGCTTCTTTGGTCTTCAGATACAAGGTGTTGGATGCGATATCAAAACTAACCTTGCCGTCACCGAGGATGTCGGAAGCGTTAACGGATGTTACGGCGATGCTATTGATGGTAAAATCAGGCTCATAGAAGACTTCCACCAACTTATTTTCATATGCATCACGCTCCGAAACCAACTGATTGCTTGGTGTGAGCACACCGTCAATATATACTTTTGTATTCTCCGCAAGTGCCTTATCAAGATGCGATTCCGGAAAACCTGCCGGTTTGTAATCTGCCAAAGCGGCATCACCCTCCAAACCGTAGATCTTACCGGCTTTAATTGTTCCCAAGTACGGATCATGCCATATTGCAGCAACATTGTTAGCGTTTTTGAGGAAGTCGTTACCAAAGGTTCCTCCGTATAAGTTAATTTTGTTGTTAAGACTGCGATCACTTCTATTGCCTGCGATCGTAGAAATTAATCCATCAAATACATTGACCGTACAATTTTTGGAACAATGAATGGCTTTTTGACTAAAGGCCATGTTCTGATTATATAAGGCCAATAAAGCTCCTCCATACACATTGACGGTACTATTATTAGACATGCTTAGCAACCAAATTTGTCCTGAACCGTCTAGATCATTGAAGATCCATTGTCCGCCATCGCCGCTGTCTTTGATATTGAGTGTAGAACCTTCTTTACATTCTACCAGCGTATTTGTTGCGCTACATGCACCATCATACCGTAAGGTATGGCCATTGAGGTCAACGGTCAGTGTCCAATTCTCCGGTACCGAACCATGATCTTTCCCCACTATGTAGTTAAGATTAAGATCGTGTTGAAGGCGAATCACATCGCCGTTTTTCATCAGCATTCCATCCTGAGCTTGATGGTACACGATTAAGTACTCCCATTCGAGCTCGGTGGCGATGTTAAAAATAGTCGCCTTCACCGGCAGACATAGCATCAGCGCGCATAGCGCCAAAGCCATTGAGTAAAGAATACGTTTCATAATAAATAAAATTTAATGGTTAATACTGTTATTTTAGGTGATTGTTTGTACAAAAAAAGCAGCGTCCTTTCGACGCTGCAAAATTACTGCTTTTCAGGCACATACGCAAGTACCTAAAACTCGCATTTTACGGCGCTTGCGGCAATAAGGTGTTCTTATCTCGCGATGCTCTCGCCCTTAACTCGGACTGACACTTCGTTAGCCATCCTCGATATGCCGCTCCTTCCGCTTCAACGGACGTATGTATCGGGTCGCGGTGTGGTCGCGGTATGGTCGCGGTTTTAAGAGGTAATTGACCCGTGATAGGGTGGTTATTGAGTTCTTTTAGGGCGGACGGCGGACGGGCGGACGGCCATTTCTTATAACTCCCACCCGCGCGTGCGGGGGAATATAGAAACAGGTTGTCCGCCGTCCGCCCGGTCTACCCGTGCAAAACATTCATTATTTCACCTCCGCGCCAAGGGCGTTATAGGTTTTGCCGTTTCGTTCGATGTAGAGAATGCCGTCTTGGATGAACTTCTTACAGTTGACCGATGGATTCTGAACGCTTTCAATACCTGCTGCCGGATTGTTCAACTCATATAGCGCATACACATCGATATCGCAGGTCACGTTGTCAAACTCCTTGTCCCAGCCGGTGAAGGTGTAGCCCTCCACCTCAGGTACCTCGGGTGCTTGAGCTGCCTCGCCTTCCTTCACTTTCACTGATGCAAGGAACGCGTCGTTAAAGCCGAGGAATGTTACGGTATATTCTTTGACAACAGGTATTTGTGTG
>JAFWAK010000070.1 GCA_017507715.1 Paludibacteraceae bacterium
TATTAAGGTGGTTATAGCGCTGAGGTCCCACCCCTTCCCATTCCGAACAGGGTCGTTAAGCTCAGCATCGCCGATGGTACTGCGTTGCATCGTGGGAGAGTAGGTAGCCGCCACTTTCGGAAGCCGATACCTTAGGGTACCGGCTTCTTTGTTTTTACTACGCCTATGAATACGATATTTATTGTACTGCCGATTCTGACGCTGCTTATGTTCGACTTGGGGCTGACGCTCAAGCCGGCAGATTTCAAACTGATTGCCGAGCGTCCCAAACCCGTTCTCATCGGCCTTTTCGGCCAGATCATCCTGCTTCCTCTCATCGCGTGGGGCATCATCTCGGCTCTTAACTCTGAGCTCTTAGCGCTCAACTACCACCTCACTCCTCTCTTCATCATCGGTATGATGCTGGTGGCATGCAGTCCGGGTGGCAGTTCAAGTAATGTCTTCTCAATGTTGGCGAAGGGAGACGTGGCATTGTCCGTCACGCTCACGGCCTGCAGCAGTATCCTCACGCTCTTCACCCTGCCGCTCATCATGAGTTGGGTGACAGCCGAAGTGGGAGAGGCGGTCAATATCCATCTGCCGGTTGGTAAACTGTTGGTGCAAAATCTCGTTCTGATGGTCGTTCCCATCGCCGTTGGACTGACTGTCAGCCTCTTGCGTCCGAACGCAGCAGAACGCCTCCACGGGGTCTTAAAACGCATCGCTATGCCTGCTTTGGTCTTGCTGGTGACGGTTTTCTTCTTCCAGCACAAGCAAACCATCGTGTCGGAGTTCGGTTCGTTGGGTCTGACGATGACCATTCTCATCCTTGCCTGCACGGGTTGCGGCGCGTTGCTGTCGTGCTTATTCCGTCTGACGGGTCGAGAGCGCCGCACGCTGGTCATTGAGATTGGCATGCAGAATGCGGCACAAGCCATCACCATCGCCTGCAGCCCGCTTATCTTCAATAATGAAATTATTGCCATCCCGGCTATCATCTACGCCCTGATGATGAACCTTGTCCTCTTGGCGTACGTAGCCCTTACCAAACTCCTTCCGGGGACCAAGTAGGGACCGAGTTAAAGCAGTCTTCGGGCTGCTTTTTTTGTGCAAAATATGCCAAAAATGACATTTATTTTGCGTATGTGAAAAAAATTGTGTAACTTTGCAATCGCAAAGTTTTAGGACACAAGAGACATGAAGAAAACTGTTACACTTTTTCCGGTCGGGCTTTTAGGCTGGATTGAATTAGCCAAATCCGTTGCGAGATGGAACTGAAACGCTTTTTATTCCTATTGATAATCTGTTTGCAGATTGTATGCTGCACAAGAGTTTGTGCACAGCAAAATACGTCTTTGCAGCAAACGGATACCATTATGGAAGATGATGAGTTCGCTGAAATAAAGCGACGGATTACTCTATGGGAGCGATGCCGAGATTCGGCTCAGCATTATTTTGAGCTGGGCAATTATGACAAAGCCCTGACATACCAATTGGGGCAAGCTCAGCTTGAGAAAATTGATTCTACCACCACGAGATTAGAGGCGGCTGATTTGATAACGAACTTGGGGTTACACTATAACAAAACCGGGAACTATGACCTTGCTCTTGATAAGTTACGTGAGGTCGCAGAAATAACAAAAGAACAATTGGGGCTAGATAATAAAAATTATGCAACTGCGGTTGGCAATATAGCTCTTGTCTATGGTAACCAAAAAAAATATACCGAAGCAGAAAAATACTATCTACAGGCATTAGAAATACGTAAAAAAACATTAGATAAACATCATCCTCAGTATGCTCAATCATACAATGACCTCGGACTTTTATACATGTGTATGGAGAAGGATTCTTTGGTCCTTCCTTATTATCTTTACAGTACGAATCTTATCCGAGAAAACTATATTCACTCTCTCAACTACATGTCTGAAGCACAACGTACCTTTTATTGGAACTCTTTACAAACACAATATTCTTCTCTAATTTATTCGACATATTTATATCGGCACTTTTCTACAAATCATATACTTCGATCTGCAGCATATGATGACGAGTTGTTTTCCAAAGGTCTATTATTAACATCCTCTAATGTAGTAAGGAATTCCATTATGGAAAGTGGTGACACGACACTCATTCAGCGATGGAAGGAACTTACAGAAATGAAACAACAAATCATACGCTTGGAGGAAAAGAATCCTCAATCGCCCTATCTGGTCCAACTGCGAGAAGAAGCGGAAAACCTCGAGAAATCCATCACCAAATCCAGCGCCTCCTATCGGGAGAACCTGCGGCAATGGAATATTACATGGGATAGCGTCAAGGCCGCTTTGAAGCCGGATCAGGTGGCTATCGAATACATGACCGCGCCGCTGAGCGAAGACAGCACGATGTATTGCGCGTTGTTATTGCGCGATACCTGTTCGGCGCCTATCCTCATTCCCTTGTTTGAAGAGAAAGAGGTAGCAGGCTTGCTCAACACATCCACAGCAGACAGTGCCGATATCCGCCGTACATACGCCTATGCGGACAACGGTAAAAAATTATCTACTATCATCTGGCAGCATATAACACCCTACTTGAATACCAATGACGAGGTCTTCTTCTCGCCTACCGGCGTGCTCCATCAGATAGCGATAGAGAACCTGCCTTTGGATTCATCGCGCATCATGGCGGAGGCGTATCAGTTGGTGCGATTATCCTCTACCCGTGAGTTGGTGCTCAATAAACCGAGCACACCCCATGAGAAAGCGGCTTTGTATGGCAATATATACTACACGGCGGACGAAGCCACCATGCTTGCCTATCATCAGCCGTACGAGCATATAGCGCTTTCGGAGGATGTCCTGTTGGCCAGCAACACTCGTTCTGTTCAGCGGGGCAGTGCGAAAAACTTGCCGGGTACCAAGAAAGAGATAGACTCGATTGCGCCTATCTTACAGAAGAAACATGTTGCCGTGCAGATTTATACAGCCTATGAGGCCAACGAAGAGTCCCTCAAATCGTTAAGCGGTACTCATCAGAACATACTTCATTTAGCCACACACGGTTTCTATTGGCCGGACTCAACCGCGCAGAAGGAGAAATATTTTACCCAACGGACAATCACTGAAGCCACTCCTTCTTCCATCGACCCTTTAGAGCGCTGCGGCTTGCTTTTTGCCGGTGCCAATAACGCCTACACGGGCCACAGGGATCGTGTTCCCGAGAAGGTGCAGGATGGTATATTAACCGCCAAGGAGATCTCGCTCTTGGATTTCCGCAAAGCAGACGTAGTCGTACTGTCGGCCTGTGAGACGGGTTTGGGAGATATTTCCGGTGATGGCGTGTTCGGACTGCAGCGCGCGTTTAAGATGGCGGGGGCACAAACGCTTCTGATGGCCTTATGGCAAGTGAGCGACGATGCCACGCAACGGTTAATGACAGCCTTCTATCGCCATATGAGTGACGGCTTGTCCAAGCGAGAAGCCTTCCGCCGCGCCCAGCAGGAAGTGCGTAACTACACCCCGCAGAAAGAAGTGAAGGACGCGGAAAGAGGCGTAATGCAAGATAACTACAAGAAACGTCTCCATCCTGCCGCTAACGGAGGAAACCAACCCTCGACTCCCGTTGTCGAACAACCGACCACCGTCGTTCATCCCTACGCCTCACCCTACTACTGGGCAGGTTTTGTCTTGTTAGATTAATGCAAAGCACTAATGAACCGGTTATCGGTTACGGGAAAGTAAAATATTTTATTTATGTTTATTGCTGACGCTTGGTAGTATACCGCCTTGGCGGTGAGGTAACAGCCGGAAGCCGGCCGTAAAGTTTACTTTTAAGGATGGCTATGCGGATGTTAACTCGTGGAACGCGTAGCGTTTACTACCATGCGGAAGTGTTTATCTATGTTTATTTTCTTTAATTCTTAATTTTTAATTTCTCAATTTCCCCTCGCAAGCTTTGCTTGCAGCATTGAGCTGTGGACAATTTGGCAGAAGGTGGACAATTTGGCACAAAAATGGACATATTGACAGACTAATGCAGCCTGGCACATTATTTGCCTCACCTAAGGTGTAAACGCAAATACGCAAACTACGCTAACAACGCAAAA
Source organism: Paludibacteraceae bacterium (assembly GCA_017507715.1). Classification (GTDB taxonomy): domain Bacteria; phylum Bacteroidota; class Bacteroidia; order Bacteroidales; family Paludibacteraceae; genus Colicola. Next base: position 4,070 of record JAFWAK010000070.1, read on the forward strand.
ACGTAATCTACGCTTCGAAATGTTTAACTTAATTTAGGAGGATTGATTATGAAACCTGCAATCTATCGTAGAAACAGTTGGCTGCCGACAAACGGATGGTTCCCCACCGTCTTCGACGAGTTCTTGAACAATGACATGCTGAATACGGCCAGCAATGTGGCACCTTCAGTAAACGTCAAAGAAAACGAGCACGGCTACACCGTTGAACTGGCTGCGCCGGGTGTTAAGAAAGAGTTCTGCCGAGTACATGTCGATGATGACCACAACCTGTGTGTCGCAATCGAGAACAAGTTCGAGCACAAGGAAGAAGACAAACATGAGCACTATCTAAGACGCGAGTTTGCTTACACCAACTTCGAGCAGAAGTACACCTTGCCGGACAATGTGGACGAGTCTAAGATCGCCGCTAAGGTTGAAGATGGTATCTTAACGATTGAGTTGCCGAAGATCAAACGCGAAGAAGGCAAAACCTCTCGACAAATCGCCATCTCATAACCCGGCATATTCCCTAAAAACCAGAGCACTCCAAGAGCGAGTGCTCTTTTTTTTGTTGTGTTTTTCGATTTTACACATTTTTCGGTAATTAATGTACAAGCGTTTGCAAAAAAAGCACTACCTTTGCAGCATCAATTCAAAAACGTGACTGAAAATGAAAAATGTAACTCTTCTTGCACTTTGTTGCTTGGTTACCCTTGGGGTACAGGCTGATCTTTCGGAAGACTTCAACTCTCTTACTTCCGGCTCGTGGTCATCGGAGACGAATGTAGATCTTCCGTCGGGTACGTGGACATTTGGTGGCGGCGCTGTGTATAACAAGTCCAGTAATGTCATCTCCATTAAGTTCAACAACTCGGGTGCATATATGATCTCGCCTGCGATGGACAGCCTTGCTACCATCGAGTTCAAATATCGTTCCGGCGGCAGTAACAAGAAAGTGGAGATCGCTTACCAGATCGGTTCAGAGGAATGGCAAGTGCTGGACACCCTTTCTATTCCCTCTTCTTCCTCGTCGTTCTCCTCGTATTCGCATGCTGTTCCGGCAGACTCCTCTTTAAATGTGCGCGTACGTATAAAAGGCCTTGCAAGCAGTATATTTATTGATGATGTTCTCCTCAAAAACCCCGTGCAGGGTCAAGGTCAAGGTGGCGGAACGGTTGTGCCCGGCGAACCTGATCCGGAATTTACCCGTCCGGAATATGTAGCTACACATGCTACCTATTATATCTCTCCGGAGGGTAATGACCAGACGGGTAACGGTTCGTTTGAGAATCCGTGGTATAACCTCGGCAAAGCTATCTCTGTAGCACAGGCAGGCGATGTGATCTATTGTCGAGGCGGACGTTATATGATGTCATGGCGGGGAACAGACGGAAAACTGACGGTTCGTCTCTCTCAGTCCGGAACCGCAGCTGAGCCGATAGTTATCTCTGCCTATGAGAACGAAGCGCCGATCTTTGATTTCGAGCAGCAGCTCTTGGATTGTAATCGCAATAAGAACAACGTCGGAGACCGCGGAATGCTCATTACCGGCAATTACTGGATCCTCTTTGGTCTGCATCTCATGCACGCTGCCGACAATGCCATCAAACTGGAGGGTTCCCACAACCGTATTGAGCGTTGCGAGTTCTCCTATAACCTCGATACTGGTATTCAGCTCGGTTTTGGACATAAGTTCTCCGATACATTCCCCGGCATAAGTAAGAATGATGGCAGTTATTGTGCCTATAACGATATCGTCGATTGTGACTCGCATCATAACTGCGATTATGACGCCAATTACGGTTCCGATGCCGATGGTTTTGCCTGCAAGATGCACAACGGTAAAGGTAATCGTTTCATCCGTTGCCGCGCTTGGCGTAACTCTGATGATGCTTGGGATCTTTTTGAGACCGATTACGATGTGATCCTCGCAGAATGCTGGGCATGGGAATCCGGCAACGCTTCTGACCATCTCTGGGTAAAGCAGTATTTTGATGGCTCGGCTTCCTTCTCCGGCAACGGCAATGGTATCAAATTAGGCGGCAACGGAACCGGCGGCAGCAGTCAGGGTATTCACGATGCGTACCGCTGCGTGGCTTTCGGATGCGATATCACTTCCTCCGTGAAGGGCTTTGATTGTAATAGCCACAAAGGCGGACACGTGCTCATCAACTGTCTCGCGTACGATAACTCCTATGACTTTATGTTTGAGTCCGGTGGTTCGGATGCCAACACCTACTATTACAATAATGTCTGCTTCGGCAAACAGGAGGCTTGCGTCGGGACGGATGATTATAACGCCTTGGGAGCCACGCTCTCCAAA
>JAFWAK010000071.1 GCA_017507715.1 Paludibacteraceae bacterium
GGAACTGGAAGGTGCCACTACCGTGGATATTGCAAACCGGATCCATGCCATAATGGCGGAGGATCTTGGACCGCTTCTGAAGAACCGTCTGTTCGGCGATATTCTCCAACTGACGACCAGTGCCAATTTCTACTGGAATAATATCGCGGCGGTGGACGAGACCATCGTTCACCAAGGTACGCCGATTGATATCAACCTGGCTAAACAGAATATCTTTGCCGGTTCGGTTCGCATCGCTGCACAGTTCATGTTCACCAAGGATTTCAGCGGTCAGATACGTGCTAACTACCGTTCGCCACGTGTAGTTGCACAAGGTACGACGAGTCACAGCTACTCGCTCGATATCGGTTTGCGTCATACCTTCCTCAATAAACAACTGGCGCTGGCGCTCAACGTACGTGACCTGTTGGATTCGCGCGCGAGACGTAACACGACCTGGGGAGGCGACAACACGGTAGGTTTCTGGCAGTTCAGCGAGAACAGATGGCATAGCCGTTCGATCAGTCTGACCATCACTTATAACTTCGGTAACCAGCAACTTCGTAAAATGGGTAAACCCGATGGAGACATGGGTGGCGGAAGCGACGATTTCGACGATAGTGGAAACAGCAGCAGTGATTATTAACAGTTGACCATTGAGAATTAAGCAATTCATAGTAGTTTTGGCGTTGGGTGCGTTGCTCTTCGTGCCCGAAGCACAGGCCCAAGTGGCGCAGAATAGGCCGTATGTGGATGATAAACTCTTCCATTTCGGCTTCCAGCTCGGCATGAACTTCTCCAGTTTCGGCATCACCGATACGGAGGAGCCCATCACCAATCCCATCACGGGTCAAACGGAGATATACCATGCCCGTGTAAGCAGCGTGATGCCGGGCTTCCATGTAGGTTTCGTATCCGACCTGCGCTTATGCAAATACCTCAATCTGCGGTTCTGTCCGGGTATGCAGTTCTCCAGCCGCACGATAAGTTATAAGACCGAAAGCGGTAATCCCGTAGCGGGTTCGTTAGGCAATGGAGCCAAGACCGATGTGCTGGCCATGCCGGTGTACCTGCCGCTTTACCTCAAATGGAGTGCTGCGCGCGAAGGTAATTACAGACCTTACGTTATTGCCGGTGGAGGAGCGAGCTTTAATGTCAGTCGTGACCGCGAGAAACCTGTCCTGCTCAACCTCATGGACTACTTCTGTGAAGTAGGTTTCGGCGTGGACCTCTATTTCCGGTGGTTTAAGTTCTGCCCGGAGATCACCTATCGCATCGGTTTTGCTAACCAGTTAGCGCCTATTGACGGCCGTATGGAATTGGCGCCGCAGGACTTTTTCTACACCACTTCCATCTCACGCATGACCAACCATTGCGTCTGTCTGACTTTTAATTTCGAATAAAGGTGAAAGGTTATAGGTTAAAGGTTATAGTCTTTGTGATTGGTGCACTACTCCTTGCCCTGACAGGTTGTCGCGACGAGCATGTGAGTGACGATCCGACACTGCGTCTGGTGTTCTCCAAAGACACGGTCTGCTTCGACACCATCTTCACTTCCGATGCCGCTTCAGAGCCGAGTGCCACGAAGCAAATCCTGCTCTATAACCCGAACAAAGAAGCCGTTGTCATCGACCGCGTCTGGCAGAACAACGGCAAGTGGTTTAAGGTCAATGTCGATGGCGAGGCGGAGTTGAGTCGACTGAACCAACTGCAGATCAACGGCGGTGATAGTATCTTCATCTTCGTGCATGTGGGCATTGACGAGCAGCACCAAGCCAATGCCGTATGGGTGACAGACAGTCTGCATTTCCATCTGGCCACGGGCACGACGCACACACTGACACTCGAAGCCTACGGACAAGATGTAACGCGCATTCGCACTAAAAACAGGCGCAGCGACTATGCTACGTATGAATTCACGGCCGAGAAACCTTATCTGATCTACGACACGATGGTCGTGCAAGGCGCGCTCACCATACAGCCCGGTGCACGCCTGTACATGCATAAGGGCGCAGGACTCTATGCGTTGGGTAATGTCACGGCGCAGGGCACACTGGATAACCCTATCCTACTCTGCGGAGACCGACTGGATAACC
>JAFWAK010000072.1 GCA_017507715.1 Paludibacteraceae bacterium
CTATGTATATCCTATGTATGTCCTATCATTGTGCTTGCAATGCTGTGACCTCACCGCGATATGACCGCGACCTCACCGCGACCACACCGATGGATCATAGTGCAATTTTTAGCGCGGCGTTGATGCCGTCCAACGCGGAAGAAGTGATACCTCCGGCATAACCCGCTCCCTCGCCACAAGGATATAATCCCGGCGTATTAACGGACTGCAGAGTCTCCGGATCGCGAGGTATGCGCACAGCACTACTACTGCGGCTTTCTACGCCTAAAATCACAGCATCATTCGTTAAGAATCCTGGATATTTGCGGTCAAAATCCTTAAATCCTTGTTGTAACCGCTTGCCGATATGTGCCGGTAACCATTGGTCCAATCGACTTGCAACCACGCCCGGCAGATAACTGCAATTCGGCAGACTATTACTCTCTTTGCCTTCCACGAAATCCTTCATCCGTTGGCATGGCGCCATATTGGGTGCTTTGCCGTGCTCATAAGCCATGCGTTCCAGCGTCTCTTGGAATGCCAAACCGCGCAACGGGTCATCACCTGGAATATCTTCGGGGTTGATCTGCACCACCATGCCGCTATTCGCATAAGGACTGTTTCGGTGGCTGGCCGACATGCCGTTCACTACACAACTGTCCGCACTGCTTCCTGCCGGTACGATGTGCCCGTCCGGACACATGCAGAACGAATACACACCGCGTCCGTCCACCTGCGTTACCATCGAATAGGACGCGTTCCCCACGAAATCGGTAAGATTACGCTCCTTCCCTTTAGGGGAGGAGTTGGAGGTGAGGCCTTTATACATAAGCTTATTGATGAGTGCCTGAGGATGTTCGATACGTACACCCATCGCAAAACCCTTCGTCTCTAAGGCAATACCTTCTTCCGCTAACATCCGATATGTGTCATGCGCCGAATGCCCTATTGCCAGAATAACAGGCGTCTTAAATCTTAAATCTGAACTCTCAAATCTAAAATCACGAAGGCTGTCCACCCGACAGCCGAAGTGAATCTCTCCGCCGTGCTCTATGATACATTCCCGCATTCGCTTGATGATACCCGGTAACTTATCACTCCCGATATGTGCATGCGCTTCGTAGAGCACGGTGTCTGACGCACCGAAGTAATGGAATAGCTCCATCATCCGTTGCATGTTACCGCGTTTCTTCGAGCGCGAGAAGAGCTTTCCGTCTGAGAATGTACCGGCTCCGCCTTCGCCGAAACAGTAGTTCGACTCGGGATTTAGTCCCTCGTTCCTATTGAGCAATGCGATATCCTTCTTCCTTTCACTTACATCCTTGCCCCTTTCATAGATAATGGGCTTGATGCCGTGCTCTAACAGCGTCAGCGCCGCAAACAGACCGGCAGGACCGGCTCCGATAATAATTACCGACCGCTTCGCATTATGCACGTCTTGAAAAACAGGAGGATTATATAATGGGATTGGAGCGTCTTTGGCGATTGGATCTCCTTTATCATCCGTTAATACGGTAAGATGCACGCGCAACTCCCGTTGCCGTGCATCTACTGAACGTTTCACTACCCGCCATTTCTGCTCGGCTGACCAAGCATCCCGCGGAGAAAGAATAAGTTGCAGAGTTTGTGTCTGCATAGTCGTTTGGGTGTCGAGCCGCTTGACTATTTACCAATCTTATTGAGAACGGCTTCGAGACCTAACTCTTTGATTTTCTCGCCGATTTTAACCTCTAACTCGTCGCACAAGTCCGGATTGTCAGCCAGCACTTCTTTCACTTTGTCGCGTCCCTGACCTAACTTGGTATCGCCGTAGCTGAAGAACGA
>JAFWAK010000073.1 GCA_017507715.1 Paludibacteraceae bacterium
AAAAAAAACGTCCCTTGCGGGGCGCTTTTTTTGTAACTATCTATCAGTCTTCAATACGCAGGAATTTGCAGCGTTTATTGAAGATGAGTTCCATATTATTATTGAGCTCAATCTCTTTGCGCGACTTATCGCAGACGTATTCCGTGATGGTTGCCTTCGGGAAGGTGGCATTGGCATACTCCATGATCTTCTCGGGAACGAGAGTCGTGAGGATACCATTCTTATTCTCTATCTTACGCAGCACGGCTTTGTGGTTGTATCTGATTTTCGTGCCATCTTCGAGAACGAAGGTGTACAGCTTCTGTCCGAGAGCTTTCTCAAACGTAGCATACTGCACTTGATCTTGGGTGAAGTACTTCTGCAACTCAGTCTGCACCGGTTGCGGCACCTTGTCAAAAGCGATAGGTTGTTTACCTTTAGCAAACGCTGTGAGGCTCATGAGAGCCATGAAAAAAATCAGGAGTTTTTTCATATAATTAAGAATTAAAAATTAAGAATTACTTAGCCAAACGTTCCTTAATGGCTTTTGATTCCGCCTCATAGCCGGGTTTGTCGAGGAGCGCGAACATATTCTTCTTATACGCCTCTACGCCCGGTTGGTTGAACGGATTGACATCGAGCACATAACCCGAGATACCGCATCCGCGCTCGAAGAAATAGATGAACTGGCCGATGTTATACTCATCGATCTTCTCAAACGCAATATGGATATTCGGTACACCGCCGTCTACGTGTGCCAGTTGGGTACCGAGTTCCGCCATCTTGTTGACTTCGTCCACGCGTTTGCCTGCCAGGAAGTTCAGTCCGTCGAGGTTCTCCTTGTCCATCGGAACGAGCACCGTCTTGTTGGCTTTCTCAATCGAGATAACGGTCTCGAAGATAGTACGCTCGCCATCCTGGATCCACTGACCCATCGAGTGCAGGTCGGTCGTGAAATCTACGGATGCCGGGAAGATACCCTTATGGTCCTTACCCTCGGATTCGCCGTAGAGCTGCTTCCACCACTCGCTGAAATAATGCAGTTTGGGATTGAAGTTCACGAGAATCTCGATTTTCTTACCGCTCTGATAGAGGGCATTCCGCATAGCAGCATACTGGCAAGCCGGGTTCTGAGCATACGGCACGGATACATCCGTGGCTTTCTCCATATCCTGCGCACCGCGTACGAGGGCCTTGATGTCACCACCGGCAACAGCGATAGGCAGCAGACCTACCGGCGTGAGCACCGAGAAACGGCCACCTACGTTATCAGGAATGACAAAGGTCTTGTATCCCTCTTTGGTAGAAAGGCTGCGGAGAGCACCCTTGGCTTGGTCGGTAACCGCTACGATACGATGACGCGCTTCCTCTTTGCCGACCTGCTGCTCGAGCATGGTCTTGAGCAGACGGAAAGCGAGTGCGGTCTCCGTGGTAGTACCGGATTTGGAGATATTGATGATACCGAATTGCTTATCCGCCAAGAACTCCATGAGCTCCGCCAGATAGTCCTCACCGATATTATTGCCGGCATAGACCACGTAGGGATTTTTGCGATTTTTAGCTACGAAGGCATCAAAAGCCGAGCTGAGCGCCTCATTCACAGCGCGAGCACCGAGATAAGAACCACCGATACCGGCTACGATAACCACCTCGCAACGACGACGGAGTTCGTCAGCACACGCCTGTACTTCTGCCAGAAAAGCATCCGTGATGGAGGAGGGGAGATGTACCCAACCGATGTAGTCGTTTCCGGCACCCTTGCCATTCTCCAGCAGGAGATTAGCCGCTTCGGTAGCAGACTCTAATTGTTTCAAGGCCTCGGCTTTCACAAAGCCTGCAGCATTCTTAAGACACAGATCCATAATTATTGTAATTTAGTAGTTAATGACTTGATAATCGGTTTCGCTTTCTGGCGATTGTAGAGAATCTCATACATCGCATCTACGATAGGCAGCGATACCTGCATACGCTCGTTGGCATCATGAATGGCTTTGGTGCCATAATAGCCTTCGGCAACCATCTCCATCTCCATCTGTGCGGCTTTGACGGAATAGCCGAGTCCGAGCATCTGACCGAACTGACGGTTACGACTGAACTGCGAATAGCCCGTGACGAGCACATCGCCCAGATAACCGGAGGCCGTGATATCACGCGGCACATTGCTGGTAGCAGCAGCGAAACGCTGGATCTCCTGAATGGCATTGGAGAGCAATACGGCTTGGAAATTATCGCCATAATGCAGCGCCTGGCACATACCGGCAGCAATGGCGTAGATATTCTTCATCACCGAACTGTACTCGAGGCCGATGACGTCGCTGGAGATGGTGGTATGCACATACGGTGTTTGGAACAGTTTGGCCCATAACTCCGCATTGGCGCGGTTCTCACAACCGATGGTGAGGTAACTGAGGCGCTCCAGCGCTATCTCCTCCGCATGACACGGTCCGGCAATAACACCGAGTTGGTCATAAGAGATACCGAAGCGATTATGCAGATAATCGGTGATGATGACATTCTCATCCGGAATCATACCCTTCACGGCCGAGATAACGACCTTATGCGTCATATCCCGACGGATCTTATTGAGCGACTGCTTGACATAGGGCGAAGGGATGGCCAGAATCAGCACATCCGACTGCGCCACGGTCTGGTTGATATCCGATGAGAAATGGATGCGACTCACGTCAAACTCCGCTACACCGAGATAAGAAGGGTTCTTGCCGGTAGCGATGAACTCATCAATCACCTCCTGGCGACGGATGAACCAGTTGATCTCACTCTGGTTCTGCATGACGATCTTCGCCAAGGCAGTGGACCAGGAACCGGAACCGAGAATAGCGATTTTTCTATACATAATATTAAAGTGCTAAATGCTAATTGCTTCGCGGTAGAGCCGCAATTGCTGCAAGCAGAGCTTGCGGAAGGAATTAAGAATTCAAAATTAATTCGCTTCGGGCTTCATGGTGGGGAAGAGGAGTACCTCTTGGATGGTGGGTTGGCCGGTCATGAACATCGTCAGACGATCGATACCGATACCGATACCGGACGTAGGCGGCATGCCGTACTCCAGCGCACGCATGAAATCATGGTCAATCACCATCGCTTCATCATCGCCCTTATCTGCCA
>JAFWAK010000012.1 GCA_017507715.1 Paludibacteraceae bacterium
AGTCCATCGGCACCAACGCCAGAGCGTCCATGTTAATCGATATAGCCTGCTCCAGCTGCCCCGCCATTGCGGCATGATACGCGCTGTCCACCTGCGCATCGACCTCCTCTCGCGTCATAGCCGATACAACCATGACGGAGAAGAATGCAAATACTATGAGAATAAACCTTTTCAATTCCGGTGCAAAGATACACATTTGTTGCGATTTGTGCAAATTTATTTTACATTTGCACCTTGCGCATTGTAAATCTTGCCTTCGCGAACGATATAAAGGATGCCGTCCATCATGATTTTTTGCGGTTGGTCACCCTCTACTTGAATATTCTCGATAGCTTGGCCGGAGGTTGGAGCAATAAGTAGCGGATCAGGTGTGTTGGGTTCGCCTTTAATTATCTCCGCATCAACGAGCAGTAAGCCCGGTTCCGAGTTGGCATTATATGAGTATAGCGCCACTTTATTTACAGGATTAGCACTCTTGTTCTCCACATAGAGCGTACTCTTATTCACATACAGGCTATCCGATTGCATTGCAGCCGAACGGTAAGATTTCATAAAGTTGTCATCGCGACAGATGGCGCTCACATAGCCCCCCCCAGTAATTGCCGTACGATAGTTCGTCGTCATACGGTTTAGTCCCATCATACCACGACCATAAACAAAGAGCGAATCGTTTTGTTTTCCATTGATATTCAGGTCCCCATTGACCGAATAGATAGCGCCATATGGATTAGAGGACTGTACCGAAGAGGAACCTACGAGTGCTATATTCAACCCACCATCTGTTACACGAATGCCCGGCGTATACCAGCCTTCTATATTAGCGTCGTTAAGGGTGAGTGTATTGGTTGATGCGTTGTAACTAACTTTGCCATCCTCTAAGACATCCGAAGCGTTGCCGGCAGTAATCGAAACACCTTCTACCTCAATCGGATAAGCCGTACCGCTCTGGGTTGTCAATGTGCGGCGGAAAGTGACATGGTCGGCATCTTTGCCGTCTGCCTTGGTGAAAACACCTTCTGTTGCATCAAAACTGCCGCCGAAGTCGGAGGTACGTGTGCTGTTGGTGTTCAGCGCTACCTTATACATCGGAAGACCAAACGCACCGCAAGAAATATCCAGATCGCCATTGATGGTTACTTCCGGCTTTTCGTTATTGCCATAAATACCGTAGCTACCACCATAGATGGTCACAGGATCCCACTCCTGGTATGCGCCGAACTCAAGATTCACGTTCGAGGCGTTGATACCATAGGTGTCAGAGATGATGTACAGATGGTTTTCTCCAGAACCGGAAGGCCTGATGGATGTAGTACTGATGCCGGATAGCTCAATAGCTGCCTTGTTATCACTGATGATGAAACATGTTCCGCTGTAATAAATTCGCTGGAGGCTTCCTTTCAGTGCTTCTACGTTCATGCCGCGAGCATCAATAATGGCATTGGTCAGCGTGACGCCACTTGATAGGCATTCCACTTTGCCGCTGATGCCTTCACCGGTAAGCGGTTCAAGAACGTCAAATTGGGTGATTTCGTGACCTAACACATAGTAGTTCAAGGAAATAATATTTGGTGTATATTTAACGCTTTTGCCGGTGAGTGAACCGGAGACTAATTTGCAATTACTGATGTCGTTACTTGTGCCGTTCACTACAGGCCCTGCGCCTGTAACAGTGGCCTCGAACCAGCAGTAATTTATGTCGAACACTTTGCATTCTACTGCGTTTTTATTATTCTTTCCGTCTATCGTAATGCCAGCTCCTGTTTTAACGCAAAAATTAGCGTCATAGATTTGAATAGGAGTTTCTGATGCGCACGTTACCTTCAGCGTGTGTGAAGCAGATGTTCCATTGAGACGCTCATCAATAGTTTTAACGGTCACATTACCGCCATAACTAAGCAACTGACCATTCAGTGTGTTCGTACCGGAAATACAAATAACTAAATCAGGGATGTAATTCGTAATATTCGTGATGGTAGCACCTGTGAGGTATAAAATTCCGGAAATCAAATTATTGTTCTCAGCATAAAATTTCACTTTTCCGTCACCCAAAACATCCTCGGCATTCAGAGATGTAACTTGCTTATTGTTTACCGTTAAATCAAACACCTTCTCAATCTCTATTTTCGCTTTCTTCTTGTTTTCATTGGATAACGCATCCAATGCGGCTGCAGACGAAGCTGCACCATTGAGGTAGACATTACTCGATGATGCTATTCTGCTGGAGAAGAAGTTGGAATTTGCTCCGGATACGCCAAAGACAGTACCACCGGACCAAGTACTTTGTGCAGACAAACCGCCTTGCATGAAAACAGCACTTTGAGCACCTGCACCGATGTTATAGGTATCGCCGATTACTCCTCCGTGCAGATTGAGCGTCGATCCATTGGCTGCTACGTTTGAAGTATAGGCTGTCAAAAAACCGCCACTAACGGTAGTCTTACAGCCGTAGTTATCTGTAACACCAGCCGCTCCAGCAAAATTACAGCCCATCACTTGACCAATCAATGAACCGCCACTTACATACAGCTCGCATGGACCTGGACATGTCGATGGGAAAAGAACGGCAGTGGGATAATTGCCTCCGGTAATCATTGTGGTGGTATTAGCAATCACTTTACCACCACCTTTCGAATCGCTAATAGTCAGTGTAACCGGATTTACAGACTCCCTCTCTTTGAAACTGAAAACAGAGACTGCATCATCACCTACAGGCTTGAGGATATTACGTTGGATGATATGTCCGTTCAAGTCGATATTGTACTGAGAAACTGCGCGTTCTACAACGAATAGCAAGTCTCGGTTGAGATTTGCACCAGAGGAAGTGTCTTGATTCCAAACAATGTCGTTTTGAAGAATTAGGACATCGTTTTTGGACAACCCATACTCACCGGCATCGAGAGCATCTATCATGCCGGTACGCAACGCAGAACGGAGCTGTTCATGAGAGTGAATGTAGTAATTGTCTGCCTGCGCCGGAATGGAAACCATCAGCGCTACCAGCGCTATGGCTAATGAATAGAAAATTTTTCTCATAATAAATAGATTTTGTGAGCCTTACGACTCGGTGAATACTAATATAGTAATAGAAATAAAAAAGCAGCGTCATTAGACGCTGCAAAATTACTGCTTTTTTGACACGTACACAAGTACCCAAAACTCGCATTTTACGGCGCTTGCGGCAATAAGGTGTTCTTATCTCGCGATGCTCTCGCCCTTAACTCGGATTAACACTTCGTTAGCCATCCTCGATATGCCGCTCCTTCCGCTTCAACGGACGTACGTATCGGGTCGCGGTGTGGTCGCGGTAAGGTCGCGGTTTTAAAAGGTAATTGACCCGTGATAGGGTGGTTATTGAGTTATTTTAGGGCGGACGGCGGACGGGCGGACGACCATTTCTTATAACTCCCACCCGCGCGTGCGGGGGAATATAGAAACAGGTTGTCCGCCGTCCGCCCGGTCTACCCGTGCAAAACATTCATTATTTCACCTCCGCGCCAAGGGCGTTATAGGTTTTGCCGTTGCGGTCGATGAGCAACTGACCGTCTTTTATAAATTTATGATTTATGATTTCAGAATTATGATTTATTTCCTCGATGCCTTGTTCCAGATCGTTCTGTTCATAGAGAGCGTACACATCGATATCGCAGGTCACGTGGTCGAAATACTCGCTCCATCCCGTGAAGGTATATCCTTCTACTTCGGGTGCTTCAGGCGCGGTCGCCGCTTCGTTCCAGTTCACGGTCTGTTCATCCAGCAACTCCCCATTGATGTCCAAGAAACGAACAGTATAGGTATTAATCTCGAACTGCGCCTTGAAAGTCGCGTTCTCCCTGATGCTCGGTACTGTTGTGCCATAGATGAGTATTTCTCTTTCCTGCCATCTCCAGCCATTGAAACTGTAACCTTGACGAACCGGCTCTTGGGGTACTGCGGCATCATCGCCACGATATACTTTCTCAACAGACAACACTTCGTCATCCCAGTCGAGGAAGGTGACGGTGTAACGCGGTATCTGTTCGAACTCTGCAGTAATGCTCATGTTCTTGCCAGCCTCTACGGTAAACACGCGCGGGTTGTCCGTATTGCCGTCATCCCAACGAACGAATTCCCAGCCGTTAAACGGCTCCGCATAGATGCTCAGTTCCGTTCCTGCAGCATACCATCCGCCCTCAAAATCCTTGATGGTGCCTTGTCCTACCGGCGCGTATGCATTCACGAAGGCTCCGTCCGGCGTGATATCTTTGCCTTGTACAATCGGGTCAATGAGCACATCCTCCGCCGGCATGGTGAAGGTATAAGGATTGTCGGTCACGCCGTTG
>JAFWAK010000074.1 GCA_017507715.1 Paludibacteraceae bacterium
ACCTCTATCGGCGATTTTGCATTGGCTTATAACCGCACGGTGGAGTCAGTCACTATTCCGGAAGGCATCACTTCGCTTGGAAACAGCGCCTTTGAGATGTGCGAGAAGCTGAGTGCAGTCAGCCTGCCGGAAGGCATTGAGACCATCGGTTCGTTCTGTTTCAACCTCTGCAAGAAACTGCAAACGGTTCACTTACAGGAAGGCTTGGTTTCTATGGGTACACTCGCTTTCTACCAATGCGAGAACCTGACAACCGTTACTCTGCCTTCTACGCTCGTAACGATCGATGACAATGCCTTCGACGGCTGTACTGCCCTTGCCGAACTGACCAATTATAATCCTGTGCCGCAGGATATAGCCGCTAAGAATGTGTTCAACAAACTGAACGTAGCGTCCGTCACTTTGCGCGTGCCGCAAGGAAGCCTTTCTGCTTACCAAAACGCACCCGTCTGGCAAGACTTCAAGATCGTTGAGTTTAACCCGCACGAAGGTATCGAGGAAGTACAAAGGGAGCCAAGTGGGCAGTACAAAGGTACAAAGGTGATCAAAGATGGTCAACTCTTCATCGAGCGCAACGGCAAGACCTATAACGCTTTAGGCACAGAGATACAATGATGGATTGATGAAATGAATTAGCGAAAAGGTAAGAAAGGCGTACTGAGTGACGCCTTTTTTCATTTTTCTCTTGCATATATCAAAAAAAAGTAGTACCTTTGCACCCAAATTGTGAAGCGCAAATTGCGCAGCGCAAATTGCGTGAAACGTAAATTACTTATTATGAACGAATTAACAAACCCTTTTATCGTTTTTGGCTATGCCGGTCCGAAGTATTTTTGTGACCGAGAGAACGAAACCAATGAGTTGATATCTGCTTTGCGTAATGGCAGAAACATTACTTTGCGTAGCCCTCGTCGCGTAGGTAAGACCGGATTGATCCAACATGTGTTTGCAACCCTGGCACAGGCAAATCCGGAGATAAAGTGCTTTTATGTAGATTTATTTTCCACCCATTCATTGGACGAGATGGTAGTTGAATTAGGCAAGGCCGTAATCGGTCAGTTAGACACGCCTCTTCAAAAGATGGAAGGGTATGTGGCGCAGTTCTTTCAGAGCTGTAGGTTGTATCTCTCTCCTGATCCGTTGACGGGAGCACCTAAATTAGGCTTAGACCTTATAACGGCGAACCCAGCGGTCACGTTGGAGGAGATTTTTACGTATATTCGCAAATCGGAGTACACCTGCTATATTGCGATTGATGAGTTTCAGCAAATTGTGGAATATCCGGAAAAGAACGTAGAGGCGCTTTTGCGTACGTATGTGCAACAATGTCCAAATGTGCGGTTTATTTTTTCAGGCAGCAAACAACATCTAATGTCTGACATCTTCAATTCACCCAAACGGCCCTTCTTCCGTAGTACCGATAAACTAACTTTGGATATTATTCCCGAGCAAACCTACTACGCTTTCGCGGAACGATGGTTACAGACGGTATGTACACACATGCCTGAAGAAATATTCCATAGTATCTATTCGCGCATTAACGGCTATACATGGTATATGCAGTATATCCTCAACCGCCTGTTTGAGATGCATCCCAAGCAGGTAACAGAAGAGGATGTAACGGACTGCTTGAATTATATTGTGCTCCGCGAGGAGGATGACTACCGGAAAATGTATAGCCTTCTGACGAATAATCAAGCCCAAGTATTGCGCGCTATAGCCAAAGAAAAAATAGTAGAAGCTCCCACTGCTACAGCGTTCCTCAAGAAATATAATTTACCAGCAATGAGCAGTGTCAAGCGTGTGATTGATTTCCTGAGAGAGAAGGAGTATATCTACCCGGCAAAGGATGGCTATATCATCTACGATCGGTTTATGGCTATCTGGCTTCAGAGACTATAACGCATAAAAATGCGAGTTTTAGGTACTTGTGTACCCTACAAAAAAGCAGTACCTTTGCAGCGTCAAACGACGCTGCTTTTTTTTACCTGTTGATTTAACCATTTTACAACACGTAATATTCATTAATCATTAATACTATGCGTAAATTTACTCTTTTCCTCGCAGCTTTCTTCTGCTGCGCAATGATGAATGCCGTTAACTATAGCCTGACGATAGCAGGCACTACTGTAACGGACGTTAACAAAACCGATGTGCTGGGTGACGGCAAAGTTAGTTTTGACCCTGCCACCAACACCCTGACGCTCAACAACGCCACTATCCAGACTACCGGCAACAGCGCGATTATTTGGTCGGATTTCGCCTCGACATTGACGATTATGCTCAAGGGCACGGAAAACTACATCTCTATGTCCGGTGTCCCGGATTATACTGGCGCTATTCATACCATGGGGCGGCTGCTGATTACCTCGGAGGAGAATCCCTCTTCTGTAGCGGAACTGAAAATCGTAACTTCCGGTACCGACGGAGCCCCGGCTATCTGGTCGTACACAGGAGATATTATCATTGAGAATCCGATTAGTGTCAATCTGCAGGGAGCCGGCAACGGAGCCGGAACTATCTATTCGCAATCAGGCGGACAACTGATTATTGATGGTGCTACCGTCTATATGATGCCTTGCCGTATTCGGACCGGCGGAACAGTCATCGCTCGTAGTGCCATCACCTCGCCTTCGGATGCAGTGGTCGTTGCTGACGGACGAATCATGCGCTCCGGTACGTCTTCGGAGTATAGCAAAACCACTCAAGTTGTCATCTCCTCTAACCTGCGCAGACTGATCTATGGCGCTACGCCGAAGAACGTAGGGAACAAAGTGAGGGTAAATGATTGTCCGGCAACGGAAAGCCAAGCTTATGCCTGGATTGAGCTCGCCGATTATATCAATCTCACCGCCACGCCTGCGGAAGGTTATGCCTTCACCGGTTGGTATGACAAGAATAACCAACTCCTCAGTA
>JAFWAK010000075.1 GCA_017507715.1 Paludibacteraceae bacterium
CTATCTCATGGTCACACGCCACATATTTGTCCGCCACTTGACGGGCAATAGGCGTCAGACGTTCCGGCGTGAAGACCAGATAGATAGCGGTCAGTGCCACTACTATCACCGTCATCACAATGCCGAACAGCGTCCAACCGATTATCTTGAGGGCTTTCATAGCGAAATTATTTTTCTACCATTTTCTGAAAACTGAACGATATGGACTTATGGTCTTTCTCGTAGTACTCGAGCGTAGTGGAGGTCAGTTTGGATACGATATATACCTTCGGTATCTCCGCACCGCCGTTGTTCATGAGGTGAATCTCAGTCAGGTTACCGTTGGTCTCAAAGAGGTACTTAAACCAACCGTTGCCATGAGGCAGCAGGTCCTCTTCGTAGATATCCTCAGCCTCGTCCCACTCACGGCCGTAGAGATAGCCGGCTTCGTCGGACTGCTCAGTCGTGAAACGCACGAAATGCTCCGTGTTGTTCTCTTGCCACAAACCTTGCAGGTCGCTCAGGTTAAACGACGGGGCATTCGGCGTACAGCTGCATACCGCTATGCCCAATAAGGCGATACAAAAAATTCTGAAAGCTTTCATATTATGCTTTTGTTATTTGGATATTCACGTTATAGCCATCCATCTCGACGCTCTCACCTTGTACATCTGCCGCCAAGGTAAGCGAAGTGGCCAGAACCTGTCCGGCGATATAGTCATTGCAATGGAGTACGGCGTTATGGATCTCCGGCTTGTCTTCGAGTACCACCTGAATGCGGTCGGTGATCTCCAGACCGGAGGACTTACGGAGGTTCTGAATACGGTTGATCAACTCACGGGCGATACCTTCTTCGATCAGTTCGTCGGTCAGTTCGATATCGAGTGCGATAGTCAGGATACCGTTGTTCGCTACGAGCCAACCCGGCATGTCTTCCGTCAAGATCTCGACGTCCTCAGGAACTAATTGATAATTGACAGTGGATAACTGATAATTGCCTTCCGATTCCATCTGTGCTATCTGGTCCTGGCTCATCGTGTTGATCTCTGCTGCCACGGCCTTCATGTCCGCACCCACTTTCTTACCGAGCACTTTGAAGTTCGGTTTGATTTTCTTGACGAGTCGTATCTCCGACTGCTCTGCCGGCACGATAACCAGTTCCTTCACGTTCACTTCGCTCTTGATGAGGTCGGCTACGTGGAGCAGTGCGTCGGTCGTCTCTTGGTCCGGTGTCGGGATAACGGCTTTCTGCAGCGGTTGGCGTACGTTCTTCTCGGCGCGCTTGCGCAGACTGAGAATCATCGAGGTCGCCTGTTGTGCCAGATACATCTGCCGCTCGAGTTGGGTGTCTATCAGCGTTTCGTTCACTTTCGGCCATTCACTCAGATGCACGCTTTGTTCGCCTCGGTCGCTGACCGCGCCCGTCAAGTCGCGGTAGAGACGGTCGGCATAGAACGGAGCATTCGGCGCCATGAGTTGTGCCACGGTCTTGAGGCAGGTATAAAGCGTCTCGTATGCAGCCTGCTTGTCGGCATCCATCTCACCTCCCCAGAAACGCTTGCGGTTCAGACGCACGTACCAGTTCGACAGGTCGTCCTGCACGAAGTCCGAGATAGCACGTCCGGCTTTCGTCGGCTCATAGGCCTCATAGGCTTCCGTCACCTCTTTGACAAGCGAATTGAGCTTGCTCAAGATCCACTTGTCTATTTCGGAGTACTCGGATTTTTCGGAGTACTCGGAAGGCTTCCAACTATCCACATTCGCATAGAGGGCGAAGAAGCCATAGGTGTTATAGAGGGTGCCGAAGAACTTACGGCGTACCTCGTCCACGCCTTCGGGGTCGAACTTGAGGTTCTCCCACGGGCTGGAGTTGGTCAGCATATACCATCGTACGGCGTCTGCGCCATAGGTGTTGAGTGCGCCGAAAGGATCTACGGCATTACCCAGACGTTTGGACATCTTATTGCCGTTCTTATCGAGCACGAGACCGTTGGAGATGACATTCTTGTACGCCACCGTACCTTCTATCATCGTGTGTATCGCATGCAGCGTGAAGAACCAACCGCGGGTCTGGTCCACACCCTCCGAGATGAAGTCCGCCGTGCGCGGCAGGTCTGCGTTCTCAAACGGATAGTGATTCTGTGCATACGGCATGGCGCCCGAGTCAAACCATACGTCAATCAGGTCGAACTCACGCTTCATCGGCTTGCCCGAAGGCGAGACGAGAATGATGCCGTCCACATACGGACGGTGCAGGTCGATGACAGACGGGTCGTAGTTCGCCTTGCTGTAGTCACCCGGTTTATGGTTCGGCCATGGGTTGGCTTTCATGAAGCCGGCCTTGACAGATTTCTCGATTTCATCGAACAATTCCGCGATGGAACCGATGCAAATCTCCTCCTTGCCGTCCTCGGTACGCCAGATTGGCAGCGGGGTTCCCCAATAACGCGAACGGCTCAGGTTCCAGTCGTTGAGGTTATTGAGCCACTGACCGAAACGGCCTGTGCCGGTCGATTCCGGTTGCCAGTTGATAGTCTGGTTGAGAGCGATCATCTGCTCACGGGCTTTGGTGGACTGGATGAACCACGAGTCCAAGGGGTAATAGAGGACGGGTTTGTCGGTACGCCAGCAGTGCGGATAAGTGTGCACGTGCTTCTCGCTGCGTAGCAGACGTCCGTCGCCTTTCATCTCCAGACAGAGGTGCAGGTCGAGTGTCTCGGCTTTAGCCGCAGCGGCTTCGTCGTACTTGCCGTCAACGGTGAACTGCGGGTCGTACGCATTCTTCACCCATCGTCCGGCATACTTGCCGTACAACTCCGTGTTAACGTTCTCCTTCACCCATGCCTCGTCGAGGTCCTCTATCTTCCAGTATTTACCGGTGAAATCGACCATCGGACGCGGACCGTAGTTCTTGGTCTGCATGTACAGTCCCGGCACGCCGGCTGCGTCACCCACTTTCTTATCGTCGGCACCGAAGGTAGGTGCGATATGCACGATACCCGTACCGTCTTCGGTCGTCACATAGTCACCCGGGATAACCACATAAGCCTTCTTTCCCGTAACCGGTAACCCGTCACCCGTAACCGGTATTGGATTCACCCATGGGAAGAGCGGTTCGTATTCGAGTCCGACGAGGTCGGTTCCCTTGCCGCGCCAAACGATCTTCGGCTCAAGCAGGTTACCGTCCGCATCCACACCGCACAACTCTTTCTTATAGGCCTCTAACCGTGCTTCAGCAAGGATAATAATCTCCTTCCCTTCATGGGTGAAGAGCTCTGCTCGATCGGACTGCCGGTGGCCGTCCGTAGAACAATCTAAGGTAGGCGTCTCTACGGCAACGTAGTCAATCTTCGGGCCTACGCAGAGCGCGGTATTCGACGGCAGCGTCCACGGCGTCGTCGTCCACGCGATGATATAGGTATCACCTTTAACCTTTAACCTCTCACCTTTAACCTTAAACCTCGCCGTACAGGTGAGGTCCTTCACGTCGCGATAGCAACCGGGTTGGTTGAGCTCGTGCGAACTGAGTCCCGTACCGGCAGCGGGAGAATAGGGCTGAATGGTATAACCCTTGTAGAGATACCCCTTCTTATAGAGTTCCTTGAGCAGATACCACAGCGTCTCGATATACTTGTTATCGTAGGTGATATAGGGGTTGTCGAGGTCCACCCAGTAACCCATCTGCTTGGTGAGGTTGGTCCACTCGGCCGTATATTTCATCACCTCGCGGCGGCAGGCGGCGTTGTACTCGTCCACGCTGATCTTCTTGCCGATATCCTCCTTGGTGATACCGAGCATCTTCTCCACACCCAGTTCGACGGGCAGACCGTGTGTGTCCCATCCGGCCTTACGGCGTACCTGATAGCCCTGCATCGTCTTAAAACGGCAGAACGTATCCTTGATGGTACGCGCCATCACATGGTGAATACCCGGCATACCGTTCGCCGAAGGCGGTCCTTCGAAGAACAGGAACTGCGGATGTCCCTCACGTGTGGACACACTCTTCCCGAATAAATCTTCCTTCTCCCACATGTCCAGCACCTCTTTGCTCAGTGCCGGCAAATCCAATCTTTTGTACTCGTTAAAATGCTTCATTATATCGATTATTTTCTATGCACATATTTTGCGGCTGCAAAATTACTACAAATTTTTCAAATTTGCAAGAATTTAGACGAAAAATATTTATTTATGTTTATTGCTGACGCACGCGCTACGTGGGAAGTATTAGCAGCTTTCGCTGCGCGGATTTGACGGTTAGGGGCGCTGGGAGCTTGTTCACAAGCGCCCCTAAATGACAAATACGCTCAAGGCCGCGTAGGCCGAAATTCCAAGTAGCAAGGGCGGAAGTGTTTATCTGTGTTTATTTACTTAAAAATTGTTTTTGATATTTTCGTGAGCGTAGCGTGTTTTTGTGAGCGAAGCGTGTTTTTGATTACCTACAAAAAAAGCGACCCTATGATTAAAGGGTCGCTCCTTTTTGAGCCGAGACGATTAGCGTCAGAAAGAAAACTATTTTTCTCATATTTCCAGGTATCAAATTTACTTTTCCACTAATTTATAATTGGTTGAACGACCGCCTTCATCGGTCTTGCGCAGGATGTCCTTAGCCATCAAGGACTGGATGTCACGCAAAGCGGTGTCCTGTGAGCAATGATTGATCTTGGCATATTTCTGCGTCGTCAGTTTGCCCTCAAAACCATCCCACAGACGGTTGATCACTTTGCGCTGGCGTTCATTGATTTCCGTATCGCAGTGCTGCTCCCAGAATGCTGACTTGCGAAGCACCTTGTCGGTCGTTGCGAGTGAATAGCTCAACGCATTTCGCAGAGCTTCCACAAACCAGAGTAACCACGGCGTGATGTCAATCGGACCTTTCTGCGCTTGCTCCAGTGCCTCGTAATACGCCTTTCGTTGCCGCATTATCTCCGCAGACAAGCTGTAGAAACGCTTGCTCGTCCCGTCTGCGCGCGCCAGCATCATCTCTGTTATCGTGCGAGCCATGCGACCGTTTCCATCGTCAAAAGGATGTACGGTGACGAACCATAAGTGCGCTATCGCTGCACGCAGTATCGGATCGGTCTTATCGTCGCTGTTGCACCATTCGATGAACTGCGCCATCATTTCGGGCACTTCATCACTGAATGGCGCTACGAAATGCACTTTCTCCTTACCCATCGGTCCGCTGACCACTTGCATCGCTTCGTCGCCTACACGCCAATTTGCCACAGTTATTTTATATCCGTCGCTATAGCCGGTAGGGAAGTAAGCAGCATGCCATCCGAACATCCGTTCGGCGGTCAATGGAGCGGCGTAGGCTTGTGTAGCCTCCATCAGCGAGTTGACCACACCTTCTGTGTAGTGGTCCGTGCGTTCGCTGCCGGCTGTCTTCAGACCCAGATGTCGTGCCACACTACTGCGCACGCTATCCGCATTGAGCGTCACGCCTTCTATCTGCGATGAACCGACAATCTCACTCGTGATAGTCTCCACTTGTTGTGCCACGCCCTCAAAACCTAATGCGGCCATTCGACCGAGCAATTGTCCCTGCAAAGTATGTACTTCACCAAGCGGAGTCAGTAGTGCGTTGGTGTCCCAATCAAAATGCGGGAACCGCTCATTTTGCCATAAATATACCTTCATATCCAGTATCATTTCATCCGTGTTTTGCGGCGATAAACAGGCTTTATCACCGCGCCAATGCGGCGAATAGAATCGTTATTCTCCGCAAATCTGCTGCAAAGGTACAAAAAATTCTCAATATATGCAAATAAAATTCTCAATTTATATAGAAAAAATTCTCAAAGTAAGTCGTGAAAATTTTCAAAGTGCCCCATAATACGAGAAACGGGTACCAAAAGTACCCATTACTATAAAATCCGTATTATACCGTAAAAATCCCATGTCTCGCTGCCTACCGTGTAACTATCGATATTTTTGGTCAGACCCGCCATGACAGCCAAATAACCGCCAAAACAATTCATTTATGCGAGCATAACTCATTTTTTTTACCAGTTTATTTGGCAATTCCATTTTTTTGTAGTAATTTTGCAGCCGCAAAATTGAAAAGAGACCATGTATCCACAACAGATTATTGATGCATTGCGGCATGTGCGGTACCCGGGGACGGGCAAGGACCTGATAGAGAGCGGAATGCTCGAGGACGATATACGCATCTCAGGTTATGAGGTGTCGTTCTCGCTGATATTCCAGAAAGAGAATGACCCGTTCCAGAAGTCGGTGGTACGCGCTGCCGAAGTGGCGCTGCAGACGTATGTCGATCCGAATATTGCCGTGAATATTCATATAAAGCAGCCTACCCCAAGCCCCTCCCTAAAGGGAAGGGAGAGTAAGATAAACGCCAAGCAAATCATCGCGATACACAGCGGAAAAGGCGGAGTCGGCAAATCGACCGTGACGGCGAACTTAGCCGTGGCGCTGGCGCAGAGAGGTTACCGCGTAGGCCTGTTAGACGCAGACATACACGGTCCGTCAATGCCGAAGATGTTTCACACGGAGGACTGCCGTCCGGTGTCGGTAGAGGTAGAAGGCCGGACGCTGATAGAGCCCATCGAGCAATACGGCGTGAAGATGCTATCCATCGGCTTCTTCGTCAATCCGGAGAGTGCGGTGATATGGCGCGGCGGCATGGCCTCGAATGCCATCAAGCAGTTGATAGAAGATGCCAACTGGGGTGAGTTGGATTATTTTCTGATAGACCTGCCCCCCGGAACGAGTGATATCCACCTGACGCTGATATCGGAACTGCAGCTGACAGGAGTGATTGTCGTGACCACTCCGCAGCCCGTGGCATTGACGGATGCACGGAAGGGTGTGGAGATGTTCCGCAACGAGAAGGTGAATGTAAAAATCCTCGGTCTCATCGAGAATATGGCGTGGTTCACGCCCGCCGAACTGCCGGAGAACAGATACTATATCTTCGGCAAAGACGGAGGCAAAAACCTTGCGGATGAGTTAGGTATTCCGCTGTTAGGTCAGATACCGCTGGTACAGTCGATTCGCGAGGGCGGCGACGAGGGCTTGCCCATCACCTTGCAGCCCGGTCATCCGGCTGCAACTTTCTTCGATTCCATCGGAAAAAATCTGATAAATAATAAATAATAGGTAATAGATAATGTCCAGAACGACCGAATTAGGTACTGCGCCGGTAAATAAACTGCTATTCAAATATGCAATGCCGGCGATTATAGCGATGACAGCCACATCGCTCTATAACATCGTGGACAGTATCTATATCGGCCACGGTTGCGGAGCGCTGGCCTTAGGTGCGCTGACGGTGGCCAAACCATTCATGGACATATGCGCTGCCTTTGGCAGTCTGGTAGGCGTAGGAGCCTCTTCGCTACTCGCTATTTACTTGGGTGAGAAAGACTACGAGCGTGCCAACCGCGTGTTGGGCAACGTGATTGTGATGAACATCATTCTGTCAGCTATCGTGATGGCGGTGGGTCTGATATGGTTAGACCCTATCCTGATGGCTTTCGGCGCGAGCGAGGACACCTTGGGCTTCGCCCACGACTACATGGAGATCATCTTATACGGTAATATCCTGACGCACCTCTACTTCGGCTTGAATGCGATGTTGCGTTCAGCCGGTCACCCCCGGTTCTCGATGACAGCCACCATTGTGGCGGTGCTGGTGAATATCATCCTCGACCCGCTATTCATCTTCGGTCTGGAGATGGGTGTCCGTGGTGCCGCTCTGGCGACGGTGATCAGTCAGGGTGTAGCGGTGATTTGGCAGTTCACCCGATTCATGGACAAGAACGAATTAGTCCGATTTCATCGGGGAATTTGGCGCCTTAACCGTCATATCACAGGGCGTGCTTTGGCCATCGGCATGTCGCCCTTCCTATACAACATCGCGCACTGCTTCGTGGTGATCATCATCAATAACCAGTTGAAGAATTTCGGCGGCGATATGGCGATTGCGTCCTACGGCGTGATCAACCGTCTGACATTCGTCTTCGCGATGATGGTGATGGGTCTGAACCAAGGTATGCAGCCGATAGCGGGTTATAACTTCGGCGCGAAGCAGTACGACCGCATGCTCAAGTCCTTCACGCTGACCTGCATCTATGCGACGGGCGTGATGGGCATCGTGTTCCTCTTAGGCGAGTTATGCCCGAGCGTGGTGACGAAGATGTTCACACACGACCCGGTATTAGTGGCTCAGACGATTAAGCCGATGCGTATCATCTGCAGTACGATGCTGATCATCGGATTCCAGATGGTGACGGGTAACCTCTTCACCTCCATCGGCAAAGCCGGCAAGGCGATATTCCTAAGTCTGACGCGTCAGGTGCTCTATCTGATACCGTTGGCACTGCTCCTTCCGATGGCCTTCGTCGATCCCCTGAACGGCGTATGGTGGTCCATCCCTATCAGCGACACACTTTCTGCTATCACAGCAGTCATTATTCTCCTTTCTGCTCGCAAGAAGTTGCATGGTATGCAATAATGCGCAAAAATGCAAAAAAATTTGCACATATCATATTTTTATTGTACTTTTGCAGCGTATTTTGCGTGAGTATGCGCGTGTTTTTATGAGAAGAAATGGGAAAATCGGATTTTATTATTGAGGTAAACCACGTCTCCAAACAGTTTGAGGACGGTAAGTAAGCATTGAATGACGTGAGCCTTCAAGTGAAGAAAGGCGAGTTCGTCACCATCTTAGGGCCCTCGGGCTGCGGCAAGACCACCTTACTGCGATGTATCGCAGGTTTTCAAGTTGCCTCATCGGGCGATATACTGCTGAAAGGCGAGGATGTGACCAAGACCCCTCCCTACAAGCGCCCGGTCAATACGGTATTCCAGAAATACGCGCTATTCCCCCATTTGAATGTATTCAATAATGTAGCCTTCGGTCTGAAGCTGAAGAAAGAGGCTCCGGAGACTATCAAGAAGAAAGTGCGTCAGGCGCTGAAGATGGCTAACCTGACGGGCTACGAGGAGCGTACGGTAGATACGCTGAGCGGTGGTCAGCAGCAACGTGTGGCCATCGCACGCGCCATCGTGAACAAGCCCGAAGTGCTGCTGTTGGACGAACCGCTGAGTGCATTGGACCTCAAGATGCGCCATGACATGCAGATCGAGTTGAAGGAGTTGCACGAGAAATTAGGCATCACCTTCATCTACGTGACGCACGACCAGGAAGAGGCACTGACGCTGAGTGACCGCGTGGTGGTGATGAGCGAAGGCAAGATCCAGCAGATCGGTACGCCGACGGATATATACAACGAACCGCAAAACTGCTTTGTGGCCGATTTCATCGGAGAAAGTAACATCCTGAGCGGCACGATGATCCGCGACAAGCGTGTGGAGTTCTGCGGACAGCAGTTCGACTGTATCGACACCGGTTTCGGCGAGAACAAACCCGTAGATGTGGTGATCCGTCCGGAGGATATCTATATTTGGGCGGTGCCCAGGAAGAATGGTGAAAATGGTGACGCTACGCTTAATGGTGGAATGATGGACCATCCTGAGGATGATCCGGAGGACCGCGTGCCGAAGGGAAAATTCACCAAATGGTACGGCGAGGTACAGAGTTGTATCTTCAAGGGCGTGCATTACGAAATGCGTGTGCTGACGCCTGACGGGTATGAGTTCCTTATCCAAGACTACCACGAGTACCTTCCCGGCACGGAGATCGGTATGCTTGTCAAGCCCGAAGATATCCAGATCATGAAGAAAGAGCACTATATCTACAATTATTTCGAAGGAGAAGTGCTCAAGAACGGCAAGGTACGTTTCCTCGAGGCTGAATGGGAAGTGCTGCCGCAGCAGATAGAAGGTATGGAACCGGGCGAGCAGGTACAGGTATTGGTGCCGTTCCGCTCGATTGACCTGCAGGACTACGAAGAAGAAGGTACGCTGAGCGGCGAGGTACATTTCATCCTATTCAAGGGTAACCATTTCCATCTGACCATCCGCACGGATGAGGGTCATGACCTGTATGTGAACACCAACGATGTATGGGATGACGGTGACCGCGTAGGTATTGTCATTCCGAAAAAAGAGATCCTTGTCAGGAAGTTGGAAGAAGCCTAACCCCAACCCTTTCCTAAAAGGAAGGGAGCTTAATTAGAACAATGAGTAAACTCGTACAAATATTCTCATCGCGGCGGACATGGGCATGGCCGTATGTGGTATTCATGGCGTTATTCGTCGTGCTGCCACTGATATTGGTCGGCGTATATGCCTTCACGGATATTGACGGTCATTTCACGCTGCGCAACTTCGCGAAGTTCTTCACGCATAGCGAAGCTATCCAGACATTCTTCTACTCGCTGATGATTGCGGTTTTCAACACAGTCATCTGCCTGCTGATAGGTTATCCGGCAGCGTATATCATGGCGCAGGAGGATTTCAAGACACCGAAAGTGATGGCGATGCTGTTTATCCTGCCGATGTGGATTAACTTCCTGCTGCGTACGGTAGCGACCGTGGAGTTATTCAACATGTGCGGTCTGCCGTTAGGCGAAGGGGCACTGCTGTTCGGTCTTTGCTACGACTACCTGCCGTTTATGATCTACCCGATATACAACACGCTGCAGAAGATGGATAACTCGCTGGTTGAGGCGGCACAGGACTTAGGCGCGAACCGGTGGCAGAGTTTCTGGAAAATCATCGTGCCGCTCAGTATGCCGGGTGTGTATAGCGGTATCGTGATGGTATTCATGCCGACGGTATCGACTTTCGCAATAGCCGAACTGCTGACGCATAACAATATCAAACTGTTCGGTAGTCTCATTCAGGACTATATCACCACGACAGACCTGCTCAACTACGGTGCGGTACTGTCGCTGGTACTGCTGATCATCATCGGCCTGACGTCGTTCTTCGGCGACCATGACAGTGAAGGCGAAGAGAAAGGAGGGGGACTCGTATGAGACGATTAATGGTGATTGGTTATTGGTTATTGGTGATGGCTCTTTCCTCTTTTGCGCAATCGAACCTGACGTATGAACTGAAGGTAGGTGCGACGGGAGAAGTGAAGGTGCTGCAGGAGTTCCCGGAAAGTTATGCAGGAGAGAAGATCAATATAAAGGTGAGAGGTGAGAGGTTAGAGGTTAGAGGTTTAGAGACACTAGATTTCGCGTTCGCCAATGAAGGCTCTGAGGCATTGCGTGCGTGGGGTGACAGCGTATTTAGCTATACGGACGAGGCGGGTATGCAATGGACCGTATGGCAGAACAAGAAAGAGATCAAGAACCGTGCGCAGCGTGTGAAAGTGAACAATGCGTACAAGACTTTTACGGATTATATCGTAATCCATACGTCCGCAGAAAAACGCAGCCGGGGTTGGATATGGTGGGTGTTCGCCGGTCTGCTATTGGTAGGAACCGTTCTCTACGGTTGTTATATCTTCTACAGCCGCCGCAAGGAGAAGAACCTGAGTTCCGTGGAGCAGGAGACGCTCCGCAGAAAACGCATGGGTATGCGTCGTCATTACGGTTCGCAGTTATACTTATGGTTATTGCTGCTCGTGCTGTACGCACCGATTGCCTTGATTGCCGTATTCTCGTTCACCAAGAGTAAGATCCTCGGCAACTGGACAGGCTTCTCGATGGACCTGTACGTGAACCTCTTCACGGGGAAGGCGGACGCAGGTCTGAACAGCGCGATATGGTACACCGTAGTCATTGCCTTGATAGCCGCTGTATGCTCGACGATCTTAGGTACGCTGGCAGCTATCGGTATCTATAACATGCGGTCACGCCAACGCAAGGCCATCAGTTTCCTGAACTCGGTGCCGATGATTAACCCGGATATCATCACGGGTATCTCGCTGTTCCTGCTATTCGTGGCGTTGGGTTTCAGTCAGGGTCTGGCGACCGTCTGCATCGCCCATGTGGTGTTCTGCACACCGTATGTAGTGCTGAGTGTGCTGCCGCGTCTGAGTCGTATGAACCCGAATACCTACGAGGCGGCATTGGACTTGGGTGCCACGCCTGCACAGGCCTTACGCATGGTGATGCTGCCGGAGTTATGGCCGGGCATGCTGAGCGGTTTTATATTGGCCTTGACGCTGTCGGTAGATGACTTCGGCGTGACCTTCTTCACCAAAGGGTCCGGAGGTCTGGAGACGCTGAGTACCTTCATCTATTCGGACGCACGCAAAGGCGGTCTGACGCCGGAGTTACGTCCGTTATTCACGATCATACTGCTCGTGATGCTAAGTGTGCTAATTTATATCAACATACGAAATTCAAAACAAGAAAAGAAATGAAAAAGACATTAGTTTCTATCTTGGCTATCGCAGCCATCGTATTCAGTTCGTGCGGTCGCGTGGATCGCGCGCATCAACTCAAAGTGCTCAACTGGGCGGACTATATCAATGAGGACGTCAAAGAGGATTTTGAAGAGTGGTATTTCGAGCAGACCGGCGAGAAAGTTCAGCTGGTTTACGAGACCTTCGACATCAATGAGACGGCTCTCACCAAGATCGAAGTAGGCCACGAGGATTACGACGTATTCTGCCCGTCAGAGTATATCATCGAGCGCATGCTGAAGAAGGACCTCCTCCTGCCGATTCAGAAAGAACTGATTCCGGACAGCATCTATTATTTCGACAACATCTCGCCGTTCGTGCTGAATAAATTCCAGCAGATGGCTCCGAATCCGGACGTACAGGTGAGCGACTACACAGCCGGTTATATGTGGGGAACCACCGGATTTATCTTCAATCCGCAGTTCGTCAACCGCGAGGACCTGTTGAGTTGGGGTGCTATTCTCGACCCGAAGTTCGAGAACCGTATTCTGATGAAAGATGCCTTCCGCGATGTATATTCGGTTTTGGTGCTCTATGCATTCCGCAACGAGTTGGAGGCCGGTACGGTGAACCGCGACGAATTGGTACGTAACATCACCAAGAAGCGTGTAGATGCCGTGAAGGAGATCCTGCTGCAGGCCAAGAAGCAGATCTGCGGATGGGAAGTTGATTTCGGCAAGGAAGAGATGACGAAGGGCAAAGCATGGCTCAACCTGAGCTGGTCGGGCGATGCACAGTTCGCTATCGAAGAAGCCGCAGAGATGGGTGTGATGCTCGACTATATCGTACCGCAAGAGGGTTCGAACGTATGGTTTGACGGATGGGTAATCCCGAAATATGCGAAGAACGTGAAGGCCGCTACGTATTTCATCGACTATATGTGCAAGGCAGAGAATGCGCTGGCTAACATGGACGAGATCGGCTATGTATCCTGTGCCGGCGGTCCGAACGCAGCAGCTGAGGTACTGGAAGAGATGAACGACGAAGAGGAATGGCCGGAGACGGTGAATGCTTCGTATTTCTTCGGCGACCAACCGATTGTGGTAGAGGACGAAGTGCTCGACCCGCACGCATTGCATCTCAATCCGGTTTACTATGCCGACAAGAGTATCATCGACCGTTGCGCGCTCATGCACGACGCAGGCGACAGCCAGGAGATGCTGCTTGAGATGTGGAACGAGATTAAGTTAGCACGCTAACTTTTAGAGAAATTAAGAATTAAAAATTACGAATTAAAAATTAGAAAGTACGAATGAGAAAACTCATTTTAATTCTAATTTGTCTTGTGACGCTTGGTGTGAGTGCCCAGACCACGGAGATGGAGACGCGCTACAACGCCTTGGCCGAACGTTTCGACGGGCGGGATAAGTTGCTGCAGCGCGACCTGAAGACCTACTTGCAGTTATACCCCTACACGACCTTCGCCGACGAGGTGAACTTCATGCAAGGTGTGCTGCAGGTAGAGAAAGGTCACTACAAACAGGCGTTGAAACTGCTGGAGCCGATAGATGTCCACGCATTAACGCGTCCGCACCAACTGGACTACTCCTTCTACCGCGGCTACGCCTATTTGATGCAGCAGGAGTACCAGCGTGCTTCCATCTATTTCAACTATCTGGCTAAATCCACCAACCGCTACACCCAACGCGGTACGTATTACTATGCGTACTGCATGTATAAGTTGCAGAAATACGAGAAGGCGCTGCCGGCTCTCAAGCAGCTGGAGAACGACCCGACCTATTCCAAGACCGTACCGTATTATATCGTGCAGATCGAGTACGCACAAGGTAATCCAGAAGAGGTGGAGGCACGTGCCAACACACTGCTCAACGAGCATCCGGAGAGTCTGAACAACGGCGAGCTGCATCGTATCTTAGGTGAGATATACTATCAGAAACAGGACTACGGTCAAGCAGCGGAGCACTTGAGCCAATACGCGAAGTCGGCAACGGAGCAGCAAGAGGAAATGCTTCGCAACGACATGTATATGTTAGGTGCCGCCAACTATCAGTTAGGCCGTTATGACGAGGCGGTGAAGGCGCTCAAACAAGTGAAGCAAGAGCAGGACAGCATCTCGGAGGCCGCATGCCTGACGATGGGAAATGCATACGTGCAACTCGGTCAGCCGGAGCAGGCTAAACTATCGTATCAAGCCGCGATGGGATATAAGATCACTCCGTCAGTGGCTGAAGAAGCGGCTTATAACTACACGCTATGTACGTATCAATCGTCAAGCGCTTTGGGTGAATCGGTAAGAGCATTCAATGACTTCCTCCATCAGTTCCCTGACTCCAAATACGAGGGGCGTATCTACCAGTTGCTCAGCGATGCGTTGATGCAGAGTAAGAACTACGCTGCCGCTATCGAGACGCTCGATTCGATACCTAATCCTACACCGAAGATGCGCGAGACGAAGCAGTATCTGCGCTATCAGTTAGGCGCCGATAACTTCCTGCAAGGCAAGATGCAGCAATCGGTGGATTGGATGACAGAGGTGATTGCGCATAAAGGTGAGTCGGACCAATACACGACGGAGGCCTATTACGTCCGCGCGGAGGCCAATTACCGCCTGCATAACTACAGCGCATGCGAGCAGGACTTAACCAGCTTCTTCGCCCGTCCGGACGCCAAGCGCTCGGCTAACTACGCGATAGCGCGCTATCTGCAGGGTTACACCTATTTCTCACAGAAGAAATATGAAAAGGCACGTGAGGCCTTCTCGACCTATATTGACGCCGCTCTGGCTACTGAGCCGACGTATGCGGACGCGCTGAACCGAATAGGCGACTGCTATTTCAATGCCCGCCAGTTCCCGCAAGCCATCACCTACTATTCGCAGGTAGCCAAATTGCAGGCTGCCGGTGCTGATTATGCGTTGTTCCAACGAGGCTACGCCTTAGGACTGCAGCATAAATACGCCGACAAGATCAGCGTGTTACGCGAACTGGTGAAGCGCTATCCGAAGTCCGACTATGCGGATGACGGTATCTATGAGATCGCCCGTGCGCAGTTACAGCAGGACGATGAACGCGGCGCTATCGTCACCTACGAGCAGTTACTCGCAACCTATCCGCATTCCACGCTGGCACGCAAGGCTGCGCTCGAGCGCGCGATGCTCTATCGTAACCTGGGTCAGAACCAAGAGGCTATTGCCGCTTATCGTCAGACCATTGAGAAATATCCGGCCACCGAAGAGGCTTACACGGCGCTGGAAGCACTGCAGGCACTTTATGTGGAGTCCGGCAATGTGGATGAATATCTGGCGTATACGAAGAACCTGACGAAGATTAACATGAACGTCACGACAGCGGAAGACTCGCTGCTGTACGCGGCGGCTGAGATGCAATATATGCAGGCGGCATACCAGAAGGCGACCGTCTCGCTGTCCAACTACCTGACGCAGTACTGCGCAGGCGGACGCTATTGCACGACCGCACGGTATTATCTGGCAGACTCGTATTACCGTTTAGGCAAGAGTTCGGAAGCCCTGGCACAGTATGTCATCCTCGCGGAGATGAATGCCAACCCTTATCAGGAAGAGGCAGCTACCCGCGTAGCGGAGATATGTTACGACAAGGGTGACTATGCGTGTGCGTTGGACGCTTTCTACCGCATGCACGCAATGGCTTCGACACGCGAGAACACGACCATTGCCCGTCTGGGTATCCTGCGTTGCAGTCAGGCTCTCGGTCGTCACCAAGCGGCTATCGATATCGCTGAGCAGATACTGAGCGACACGCCGGTGGAAGAAGAGACAAAAGCAGAGGCGCTTTACGGACGCGCGAAAGCGTACGTGGCGCTCAAACAATGGCGCAAGGCGCAACCGGACCTGAAGGCATTGGCTGCTGAAGTACGTACAGCACAAGGCGCTGAGGCCAAATATCTGTTGGCACAGAGTTATTACGAACTGGCGGATTACGATGCAGCAGAAGCACAAGTGATGGAGTTCACCCAGATGAACACCCAGCAGCAATATTGGCTGGCACGTGCGTTGGTGCTGCTGAGTGATATCAACCGCGAACGCGGAGAGCTCTTCCAGGCCCGTCAGTATTTACTTGTCCTGCAGCAGAACTACACCATCAAGGGTGACGATATACCGTCGCTCATCGCAGCGCGGCTCGCTGAGTTGGACAAACGCGAACAACCCGTAGTAAAAGAGGAGGTGGAAGATGAAGATTGATGTAAAGGTTATAGGTGATAGGTTATGGGTGATAGGTGCGCTACTTATCAGCACCGCTTCTTTTGCGCAGCAGGACAGTGCGCTCAACAGGAGTGTGACCGTAGAGCGTGACTTCCAGCCGGTCATTCAGGCCGCAGGAAAAGTATCGACCAAACCGGCAGTGGTGGAGACCACTATCGAGCCGGCACCCATCGAGTATTCGGAGTACGCAGCAGACGTCACGCCCGGCACAACATTCCATCCGCTGTTGTCACAACCTACCCGTTTTGAAGCGGCCAAGCCGTTTAACGGTTACATCCGCGGTGCCATCGGTCATCCGAACACCTTGTTTGACTTCGGGTACCATCTGGACGACGGCAAGAAGTCTATTCTGGATGTGTATGCACACCACAAGGCCGAGTGGGGTCTGGCTGCGTTGAGTAAGACCAAAGTGGGTCTTAACTTCACGCATACCTTCTCTGCATGCGACCTGTATTTCGGCGTGAACGGTGGTAATATATTCTATCATAAATACGGTCATTTCTACGACTACAGCCTGGTGAACCCGGGCGGATGGGAGAAGAATAAAGTGGCGTATTCCAATCGTCCTGAATCGATGAGCGACCTCGACAAGACCTCCCTTTGGACAGCCGAGGTGTATGTAGGCGTGAAAGCGAATGCCAAGCAGGACGTGCAATGGCAAGTGCAGACGGGATATATGATTTTCTCCAAGCCGGGTGCCGTGAGTGAGCATCAGTTGCGCACAAAGGGCGGTTTCGACTGGCACTCCGAGGCACACCACGTAGGTGCGAACATATACGTGCAGAATAACTTCCTGCAACTCAGTTCGCTGGCAACGGTTATTCCGGATTCGCTCTATGGCAGCAATCGTCATAACTTCCGTATTGAGCCGTACTATGCCTATGAAGGCAAGCGTATACGGCTGCATGTAGGTGTGAATCTGGACCTCAACCTCGGCAAAACACCTCACAGCCATCTATCGAAGGTAGAGAACCTGAGTTTTGCACCGTCGCCGCACATCAACATCGAGGCGCAAATTGCCAAACAATGGCTCACTATCTATGCGGATGTGACGGGTAATCAAGGTTTGGGTACGCTGCAAAGTTATATGGAAGAGAACCGCTACAGTCTGATTCACGCGGGTATTATCCATCCCTGCGCTGCATATACGCCTGTAGATGCGGAACTTGGCTTCCATATTCGTCCGTACCGCGACCTGATGATCGAGATTCACGGAGGCTATGCCTATATGATGGATGAGGATTATTGGATTGCAACGGCTGATACCAACACAGTAGGTGTACATAGTCTGACGACGATGAAGCGTCCGATAGGCGAGTTTGTGCACCGCCATGCGGATTACCAGCGCGGTAAGATAGGCGGCCAGATCAACTACCATCTGCAGGATGTAGTACGTATCAACCTGCATGGCGATTACTATTTCTGGAAAGGCGATACCACGGTGTATGACCGTCCGAACTGGGAAGTGGGTCTGCGCGTGGACGGCCGTATTGACGAGCACTGGTCGGTCTATTCGGATAACTATTTCGCAGGCAACCGTACCATCCTGGCGACCGACGGCGAGCATACTTTGAAGCCGATACTCGAACTCAATGCCGGCGTGCAATACGACATGTGGGTAGGGAAGAAGGTTAGAAGTAAGAGGTTAGAGGTTAGAGGGGAAGGTAGTGTCCTTCGGCCGCAGCAGAAACCGAACCTCTCGCTCTTCCTGCAAATCAACAACTGGCTGCACCACAAGAACGAGTATTACTACGGCTACCGCAGCCAAGGAATCAATTTCCTGCTCGGTGCTACCTACCGTTTCTAAAATAAAAGGCCCGCATCTGCGAGCCTTTTATATTTTATTCCTTTATTCTTTAATCGCGCGTTTACGAAGCCTATATAGCATACAGCATACACCATACACTGCTGCGCAGAGCAACATCGGCAGCACAGCATCTCCGAGTGGGTGCTCCACTAACTGATGGTCCTCAGGTAGCGGTCCCGGTGGGTTAGGCGGTCCGGGCGCACGGCGAACAGGAGAGGACGCCATAGAAGCCATCTGTGGTGCCTCTT
This sequence comes from Paludibacteraceae bacterium, assembly GCA_017507715.1. Taxonomy (GTDB): domain Bacteria; phylum Bacteroidota; class Bacteroidia; order Bacteroidales; family Paludibacteraceae; genus Colicola. The sequence continues at coordinate 18,528 of JAFWAK010000075.1, forward strand.
GTGCCTCGGGTTGCGCCATCTGACGAGATGAAGCCAGAGCCACAAAATTTGTCACCGGCATCCCAACAGCACCGTTATGGTTTATCCCGCGCTCAGACGTACCTTGCGAGGTAGTAGCGATACCCATACCTCCACCGCCGACGGAGTGCACCTCTGCGCTACTCGTCATATAGAGTCCGAACGAGGATGTAGCCGCAGCGGATGAAGGAGTATGACTGAGGGTGGGTACGGTATACGGCGAATGATGCATCATAGAGGAATGGGCACTTTTCTTCGCGGCGGAATAGACCGGTCGCATAGGTGTCGCCACAGGTGAAGGCACAGATACTACGCCCGGTGTGACATGGGTCACCGGTTTCGTAGAGATCATGTATATCAACCCGATCAGCGACACACTGCACACGAGTACGATGAACGCGATGAGCAGTTGGATGCGGAAGCCTTTCATTGCGCCGCCTCCTTTCTTCCGGTAATACGCGCACCGCGCGCATCATAGACAACCCCTTTATAGAGGATGAACAATTTATCATCCTGAATGAATTTCTCTGCTCCTCTAAGCTTTAAACTCTCACTCTCTAAACTCTCGATATCCGTAGGTGTCTTCGGCGGATTGGAAGTTATCAGGAATCGATGGAATGGGGTCTCATTCGTTGCTTCAAACGTATAGGTATTGCCCGTTCGAATCTCCGTGGCTGTTTCGGTCAGTTGATCGTACAGATAGAGTGTTTCACCAGCGTAATTGAAGCTGAAGGTATAGATACTATCTTCGCCTGCACGGAAGGAGAGATAGCGTCCGTCTGCACTCTCGATAGCCGCCACGGCCATCTCTCCGGCCTCTGTTGGCATTGATAACATTGGAGCCACTTTATCTCCTTCTTGTTTGGTACCATCCCAACCTAAATTAAAAGCTTCAGAGAATTCTTCATGTGTCAGAATATACACGCGGTCTCCCCATTTGGTTGAAGTCACATCCAGACGCATTACCTCAGGGATAATATTTATTTCTTCTGATTCTTTAGCAACACGCTTAGGCGCTCGTGGCGGATCTGTACTTGTGTCAAAGGCCGGCGTATTGAAACATAGCTTCTCATAATTTAGAGTAAGAGTTCCGTTTTTAGTTGCTTGCACGAAGAATCCTTGCATCGAAGGAATTTTTTTGAGCGAGCCACTCAAATACTCTGCTGCGTTCACAGGAATAGCATTAAATTGTCCGGCTCCGACATTAGTGCCTGCAGTACTGGGATCGCCACCGTCTTCGTATTCAGCACGTGATCCTGTATTGTAAATAAAGATAGTTGGTTCTGCCGATCCACCAAAGTCCTCCGTTTCCATCTTCGTGATATCTATTGGAGCAACCCAAGAATTAGCAAACATATTAAATCCGTCTCCATCCGGACTTGTAAAATAGCGAAGGTTCAAGTTCTTTTCCTCCGGTTTACTTAGGATTCCGACGTGTGTATATGTTTTAACCGCTTCTTGCGTGATACAATATCCCTTAAATGGAGGTATCCTATCCTCATTCTCTACCCATCGCCAATTGCTGCTCACATTACCTTCATTCTCCCAACTACACATCCATGCTTGGTAATAAGCATCTATCGCCATTGGTCGGTCAGAGATAGGAATACCTATATACTGCCAGACAGGATTAGCGACATTGGAACCATACGCCTTACTATAATACTCTACAGTCGCCGCCAAATCGGATGATTCATCTCCGAAAACGAGTGCACCATTACCTTCGGACGTAGAACGAATAAGCAAATCACCGGACGAAATAGGATAAGTCGTCATGAAATTGGCATCATGTACCTCCTTTATATAGTCCGTAACAGTTAAACCGCCTGTAGGGAGAATGGTCAAATGAGCATCATAGTTCTCACCCAAATATATTCCCTTCATTAAACGCACACTAGAACAATGCGCATTGGTTACATCTACTTCACAATCTTCTTCAATACGTACAGCTTGGAATGGTTTCGGTACTGCATTATGCGCCGGTGCCCAGTTGCCCGGAGTAGACCACTTGTGATCACCTGTCTGATTATCGAATACTAATGCGCAGTCAGCAATATTCGTTGTTTGCAGCAGATACTCAATAATTTGCTTGATAATAATCTTGCCGTCAGTTGTCACATCTTGCATTGCATCGTGATTTAGACCCATTATCATCATACGCGCAGGAATAACCGTCTGTCGTTCACAACAAGCAATACGCGTTCCTCCGCTACCATCTGAGATGGTTGCAATATAAATCATACCAGGAGGCGCCTCCAAGCCGGCAAAGCCTTGTAAACCAGAACCGGAGGATGTCTCTACAAATAGTATCTTCTCATCTATAGGTACAGTATGGTCAAAGATATTATGCGCTGCACAAAGTAAGGTGATTTCTTTTTCTGTAGGACTATTTGGTCCCGGTTTTGTATGGATACCCCAATTCGGCAAACCAGCCACGAATGCCTCAAAGGTTAAAATCGGCTTCTCATCTATCAAACTACCTATTGCATTCGAATATGAATTGGCGTCCGTCTTCTTATATTTTTCACCGGTATCGGGATCAATATCCCCCGTCGGACACACATGCGAATCCGGATAGTCTGTCAATAATACCAAATCAAATTGAGAATAATAATCACTTATCTTCTTCGTATCAATCGTACAATAAGCATTTACCGGTGTCAAGTCAAAGAATGTCTGCAAATAGATATAGAGCGGATGAGTTGTGCTTTGGGATGCATCTAATGTCCCAGGTAATGCTTGTTGGTTCGCACCGCTTCCTTTATATCCTATCCATGCGATTGTTGGTTTTGCTGTCTGTGCTAATACATAGAAAGTCATCGATGCATTTACATCCGCACCACCACATGGGTTCTCTGCGGTAATAGTTAATGTGTAATTGGTAGCAGATAAACCTGTAGCAGGTACACCGGTCAGATAAACAATATCATCCTCACGTAATTCATATGTACAGCCTGTCGGAGCCGGATGCGACATTGTAAACGAAGACGTGTTCGTTACTTTGAATAGCGGAATATCCGGAGTTACACGGCCTGACTTGACGTAATAGTATTCATGCAAAGCTTCTGCCGTTGGAGCCTCCAAGTTCGTTACACGAATAGAATTAGATGTTTGCAGGCATCCCTTACGCGCCGTGGCATAATAGATACCGGGCTCCGTAGTGGTAAGCGCTGCATTGGTTTCTCCTATTAAAGCCACATCGTCTTTATACCATTGGAGAGAAGCACCGGCTGCTGCATCAGCAGTTAACGTAACACTTGCTCCCGCACACTTCTTTGCATCACCACTTGTTACGGATATGGTACACTCCGGATCAGTACACGGCTTTACGATTAAAGTATATAAAGCATTTGAAGATTTGAAACATCCACATGAAGACAAAGTAGCAATAATACGTGTTCGACCAAGAGCATGGATATATACCTCTCCTGTATTCAAATCTATTGTAGCAACTGTCTCATCTTCAGAAGAATATGTTATCACTCCATTGGATGGAATACCGGCAGTCGTCTGTGTAGCTACTTGAGTAAAGGATGGATCACCGACATATTTGTTAACCTCGCTACTTCCACTAAATGCTACAGATGTTGGATTTGACCCCTCAGCACGGTAGAGTTTAGCGCCATAAACCCTGGTACTACTCGTAAAGCTAAAGTAAATACATCCATTTATAGCCATGGATGATGGCAAGATAATAGTTACGGTTTCATACTGATTTTTAGTAAGGGAGGCTTGAGAAGGATTGTCATTGTAAATAATTGTAGAACTACTCAAGATATTACTTCCCTCTCCATCGCTTCCCATGTAATTATCACTATATTCTAATTTATTGATAGTTGTGGTATTGCTTTCCGCATACACATAGAGAACGATTTTGAATACATCCGCAGTATAAGCCTGTATGGAATGTGCACTGGATTTACAGTATTTCTCCACCCATGCTTCTCCCGGATATGTATCGGCAGTAACAGAAATAGAACTCGTTCCTCTATCCTTCATAATACGTCCGATTCCGGTTGTCTCATGATAATAACGAGGTTTGGCTTTACCGCCGGCATCAGTATTACCGATGCCGTAAGCCAGATTATACGGCGTTTCGCAAATTGTAATAGTGACTGTTTTTTCTTCCGTATGAGACTTGAAGTTAACGGTTGCTTCACTGGTAGCACGAAGTGTGAGTGTCGATTCCTTCGGATTCGAAGAAAGAGAGACGGAGCCTGTTGCCGGTTTGCCCGCTAATGAAGTAAATGAGACACCCGCGACTGCCGACACTATTGATAGTGTCACATCCGCATCACCTGTTGTATTTACATTGATTGGATAGATTCCTCCGGCCGACATAGTTGCATCGTATAACCAAGTGAATGTGGGTTCAGGAAGTTCTGCCGCGGTCGTGAAATTCGGTCCGGCAACCCATGCACTCTTATGCGAAGCGTCACATACAGAACGAACCCACCAATAATATGATGTAGAAGGTGTTAACCCGGTAAATGTATAAGTCTTAGCCGTCAACGAAGCCGTAGGCGTCTGATCTACGGCAGGAGAAGCGCTGGAAGTATTTATATACACTTCCCACTGCGAGTTAGCATCATCCGTCCAGCTTACTTCTTGCGAAGTTTGTGTTGTTGTTCCATAGGTAGGAAGAATCGGTGCGTCCGGTTTAGTAGCACATGCTGCTCCCCAGACAGCATATAATGTCGTATTCGCTGTAATAGTAAATGTTGCGCCCGGCAGATAATCTACGGTACCAGCATCGCGGTTAGTCGTATTAGCCGCCCAACCCTTGAATGCAACTCCGGTCTTCGTGAAGCCATTATCTAAAACGGTTACTTCATCATCCTCATCATATGCCGTCGGGTCATTGGTATAACCTCCATCGGCTCCATTACCATCATAAGTTACATAGTAGCAAGAGCCTCCGCCACCGGAAGTGTATATCTCCACCCTAAAGATGTATACACTTCCTCCTCCTGATGAAACAAGCTTTATAGAAGAAAGGGAAGATACTGAGATATCCGCCTCAATAGATCTAAGCAAATTCCTCTCCGCTGAACTGGTAACTTCATCTATTTTGGTTGCAGATCCACCATTTACAGACATATTCAACGGTCTATTGGAGCCTGCTCCCCAATACACTTTGATTTTCACACCTGTATAAGCAGAAAGGGAAATAGGTGTAGCAAAGTCTAATTGATAATAACCGGCTGATCCACTTGTCAAATAGTAATTTGTATACGGACTAGACCATGAAGTAGCACTGGTATTAAATGAACCCGTAGCATATGCTGCTGTTGCCGGAGATTCGGGAGATGCTAAAACGTCTGTGCTATAGATGTCTGTGCCACTTCCACTTGCACAATTCTGCTTCCATGCAGCAATAGCTGTCACATCGGCTGTCGGAACATACGAATCGCCTCCATCGCCAATCTTCGTGGCACCTACATACCATCCTAAGAAGGTATAGCCATCACGTGTCGGGGTATCCAGTGTAATGCTTGCTCCTATAGATGCCTGCGTCCTGCTCGCCGGTGATACGGTGCCACTATTGGCATCATAGGTCACGGTATACAGGCTTCCTACCTGCAGCATTGTCTTGTCGCTGGTCGCTAGCTCACTTCCGTTCCACACAATGACTGCACGGGTGTACCAGGTGCCCTCTGCCATATTCATCGAGACGGTGGTCGATAGGCCGCTATTGATATCATGAGCACCGTCCAGATATCCGCCGGCATATTCCGATGTGCCGTAGTTGAAGATGGCGAACATATACGGAATGGTCGTTTCTGTAGGTGCATTGGTAGTGATAGTATAGGTCACATTTGTAGCCGTACTCGGGTCAATCTGAGCCGGAGAGATTGTGAGCGTTACGGTCAGTGCCGTCCACTTCGCATAAAGCGTCACGTCGTCATCATGAATCCAATTACGGCTTGCGTCCGTATAACCCGTCTTGCTTGCCAAAAAATTACCGGAACGGTCTATCAACTGGGTTCCTCCGCCAGCAGGCTCGGTATAATAACCATCAAAGAAATAACCTGTTTTGTACGGACAGGAGATTGGTGCCAGTAAGGTAGTATTGCTATTATATGTCGCTGTTACATTTGATGTACCTGCACCCGTTGCAGATTGGTTGTTGAGGTCGATTGTATAGGTTCTCGTTCCAAAGGTAGCAGTAATCGTCACATTGTCTTCCGGCATCGTGAACTGATTGCTTACAACATCTACCGTTCCGCCACCTTCTTTAGTAACAGTCCAGTTGCTCAGTTCGTAACCCGGATCCGGAGTAGCTGCCAGCGTAATGACTTGGTTATAATGAGCCGTCGTATTGGTGCTTACGGCACTTCCCGAGCCTACTTGGATTGTATAGGTTCCGTTGCTGGCTGCGCTGTGGGTGATTGTATAATCTATCGCCGGCACATCCTCACAAAGTTTAACCACAACTATACCCAAACGCACATTGCTGCTGCCATCGCGCTCTATCGTGTACGTTCCGGCCGGCAACTCTTCACTCTCAATACGTTTGTACGAACTACTGCCACCGGCTACCGGAAGTTCATACACATCACTGCCGTTATTCAGGTTTATCTGACGATCACCACTTCCGGACGAGACTGCCAATGCATAGAACACACCGGTATAGCCGGTAGGAATGGTGAACTGGCCGAACGTAGCATTATCACCTGTACGTCTGGTCACGCTGTATGAAGAACCGTCAATAGTAATACTACCGGACTTGTCACTTGCATCTGCTGCCATTCCTGAGAAGATAGCGCTATTGGTCTTACCGTTAGCCGTAGCATCCGCTTCCTTGAAGAACCAGAAGTTCAGTTCACATCCTGTCGGATCGGGTGTCGAACCTGCAATCCAATAAGCGTGCAAGGTCGTCGGAGCGGCAATATTCCAGCTATTCGTACTACTACCGTTCTCGTCGTAATACTGCGTACCAGTTCCATTTGTACCGGTGAAGTATCCTTGGAAGACATAACCCGACATTGTCGGCACTGCGATACTCGGCATCGCCTCATCGAAGGTAGCTGTTACGCTTGTCGAACCGCCTGTTCCACCTTCAGCATCCAGTGTCACGGTATAACTCTGTGCCTGCCAGATAGCATATATTGTCAGGTCTTCGGTCAGCGTCAGAACTTGTCCGGCTGTGTAAACCGTACCTCCGCCACTCATGCTGGCATTCCATTCTTGGAATGCATAACCCGTCGGAGCAGTATAGGCGTTAGCAGCAACGGTCACGTTCGCACCTGTCTGCTCAGTTTCCGCCATTGTTCCCGAACCGCCGTTCTCATCGTAATAGAGAACGAAGTTAGCCGGAAGCGCAGAACCCGAACGAGTGATGTTGATAGTCTTAAAATATGTTCCACCGCTATCGGCTCTCCATAAGTAAAGCACCGTTCCGCCAATTAATGGACTTCCACTGGGAACCGTATATGAATATGACGTTGTAGCAATCGTAGTAGAACGGGTATTGGTTAATGTTATACATATCTGTTTTCCGCTACCATCTCCAAATGTGAGTACATCACCTTCTGCCAACGGGCAATCCAATATGATTTTTACATATGCATCATTCCCGTTGAAATAGATACCTTTGCTATCGTTAATTTGCGCCTTAGAAGCATCACTATTTTTATTCCCTATATAAGATGTTCCGCCATTTTCCGTCGCATATGTTGTAGCCAATTGTACCTCTGTATTTTGAGTTACAGACGATAATGAAGTGCCATTTACAGCAAACGTATACCAAGTGCCAGAACAACTTCCACCTCCGCCGGTTGAGGTATAGTGAGCATAGTAGGTAACGTTGGCATTAATAACCGTACTGGTCGTTATCTTCGTACCGCCGGAAACAGCTGTGTACCAACCGTCGAAGGAATAATCGCCCGCCTTCGTTGCTGTTGGCAGAGATGCAATAGCCGTACTGATGGCATGGCCCTCTTCCACACTCGTAGAAGCCGTTCCGCAACTACCACCGTTAGCATCCCAGATAATGGTATAATAGGTTGTTACCGGTGTACTGGTGAACTGGGCATAATAGGTCACATTGCCCGTAATGACTGTAGAAGAAGTGATCTTCGTTCCGCCTGTTGACGCAGTATACCATCCGTCGAAACTGAATCCGTCTTTCGTAGCCTCCGGCAGCGAACCAACGGCATTGCCCGAGGTAACAGAACTGGTCGCCGTTCCGCAACTACCGCCATTGTCCGTGGCATTCCATGTCACAGTATAAACCGTTGGAGCAGGTGCACCGCCATCACACGTGCTGGATACCGCACCCGCAGTCGTTACAGTCAGTGTCGCACCCGCACCGCAAGTGGCATTCGTCACTGCTGTCTTCGCTTCAGCACGCCCGGAAGCGGTATATGCATAACCGGGCGTAGAAACCGTTCCTGAATTGCTCGGTAAGTTACCGCTACAATCGACGAACTTGCATGCATTCGTACCTCCGTACGATTTGAAAATCTTAGCAGATGTGTTGGCTTTGCCCTCAAACGTACAACCCTCGAAATACGCTTTCGCATTCTCCGGGCCAACGTAGTAGTTAGCTACAGAACTATTCCAATAGCAGTTCAAGAAATGCAACTCTGCGTTACGGCAACGAACCATACGCTCTTTACATCCTTCGTCCCACCAGCAGTACGCCCATGTGATATTGTACGTTCCATCGGCCGGTGCATCTGAACTTTTTGCTCCTAAGAGGTTGGTAAATCGGTGATCATCCGCTCCTCCAGAACCGCCGGCTTTAGGCGCTTTTAGATAGCGGAAACGACACCAACTGATCGTTACATTATCCGTCAAACTCTTATTATCGAAGTTACCGTCACAACCGTCTTGGAAGTCACAGTGGTCCACCCACGCAGTGGTCACTTTCTCAAAGCACAAGTTATCGTTTCCATTGCAATCATACGCACCCGGACCTACGAACGTTAGGTTACGGATAATAACATTAGAAGACTTTTTAACTAATAATATACCTGAAGTCGACGCGTCTTGTTGATTGCTAATCAATTTGACACCCGGCAAAGCCATCAAGGTGATGTTTTGTGCGTCCTGAATAGTAAGCATCGAGGTAAAGGTAAGGTCTTTTGTTATAATGACAACCTTATTTTTCGCTTTGCTGCCAAGCGCACTCTTTAGTTCACTGACCGAGTTCACCTGTACCGGTGTTGCAGAACCACCACCTGTGGCACTACTTCCGTAACCAAAGGCAGATGATGCACAGTAATTCACTGCGGATGCTATTGAATGAAATCCGAATAGAACAATGAAGAGTAATACAGACAGTCGACTTCTCATAGTATTCTGCGTATTTATCAGTATATATTATCAAGCATTAAGCGTTCATACTCCACGGCGGCCATCAGGAATGCGCCGAGCACTTTGCCCTCGGTGTTATCCTGAATGGGAACATCCTTGCCGATGAGGTAATAAGCGGCAGAGCCGTTACGGTCTTTGCTCAGACCGGCGGATTGGCAACTGGAGGTAATGGTGATTACCGATTGGTGATTGGTAATTGGTGATTGGTGATTGTCCGTACGTACGAACTGACGTATGATTCCTTCATAACCTTTCTTGCCGGCAGCCGCATGACTAATATAGCCTAAACGGGTTCCTTTGAGCAGTGCCGCAGTGATAAGACACGATGCCGAAGACTCGAGATAGTTACACTGCGTACAGCCTTCAGCTACGTTGGTGTATTTAGCGGAACCGGTCTCGTCCACTCCTTGCGTCGCGCATTTCGTAGAATCGTACGCCAGCAACTGATACCAACAGCCTGTCTCCGGATCTTGGCGAGCTACCAAGCCATCGGCCAATTGCGTCAAATATCCGCAGAGGGTTTCATATTCGGCTGCATACTGACGACTAACAGCAGACTGCTCCATCGCTTCCAGCACATCCACTAATGCCAGGATATACCATCCGGCGGCACGCCCCCAATACTCTTCCGAATGATAAATAGCAGAATCTGAAGAGCAGGGATAGAGGTGTCCTGCTTCGTATAGTACGCGCGCGTTAGTATTAATTACTACATTTGTACATAGTATATGGTAAGGGAGTTGTTTTTCAGCATCCCATAGATAAGGCCATGAAGCCGTGAACTGCGTATAGACATCGTTCCAACCCAAGTCTGTACCGTCGCAAGCACCGGCAGCCAGCAGTTGCGCCAACAGCGCCGGCCCCATGTATGCACCGTCGCACCACATCTGTCCCCAATAACTCTTAGTTGGGTCATCCGTAGCCTTATGCATCCATCCTCCGGCTGCACCGCCTTCCGCTATCGAATAGAGGTGTTTATGCTCCTCGAGGCCTTTAGCTCCACGATGCATCTGCTCCATGAAATAGGCGGCGTGCTCCGCATTCTCAAATTTGCCGCCGGGTTTGGCGCCGTTATAAAGACCTACAAACACCTTCGTGCAGTTCAGGTCATCCAAAATACCCGGTTCGTCCGTAGCTTCTTTAGTCAACGCCCAAGCGCTCAAGCCTTTGTACCACGCATCTGCCCAAGCGGAGTCTTGGTAATATTCCCAAACATCCAGAATGCCCTTAGCTACTACACCCGGCACATAATCCCAGGTCGCATATTCGGTCGGCTCGGTAATGCCGTTGGTGCTATTGGTATTCGCAAACCCGACCGTAGCATCCTTATTATGCCACGAAGTCATTCGGGCATTGATCATTTGCTGCGAATAGCGTGTAGTATCTGCCTTCTGTGCACAGCCCATGCCCAAAAGGGCTATGAGGAATACTATGGATGTATGTGCTTTCATTATGCTATCATGAACGGGAGCATCACGGGACCATGTCCTAAAGAGAGCCTAAGGAGAGCCGAAGGACGCACCGAGCGTTTTCTCCGTATCGCAAAATACACCAGCGCCATCAGCAATAATGGCAATAGGGCTTCGCCGAGAGGAACGTTACCGGGATCGTTGGGATCAACAATAGGATTTACCGGTAGTCCAGTTACATCATCGTATCCATCATTATTAGCATCTAAGCGTCGTAGGCCTGGGCGTCTTCCAACTCCGTATGCACTACCATTCACCGATCCGTCCTCATTAATGCTGGGTTGCTCCTCACGGGAAGCCCATTGTTCAGAATAAGCGCTCGTCGATTGGAAGGTAGCAGACGGTACCGTAGTGGTTACCGCAACGCCATAACCCGGCTGCGTATATGCACCGCCGTACGTACTCTTATATTCCACAGCCGCAGCCAATGCCGGTAGCAGGGCTATCATTCCAATAACCCATAACCTATAACCCATAACCTTTATCTTCATCGTAGTCTTCATAATCGTTTTCCTTTCTTCTCTAAACACTAAACTCTAAACACTAAACTATTATTTGACTACTTTACCTGTTGCGTCATACAATACGCCATTGCGCAAGATATAGAGTTTATTCTGATAAATAAACTTCTGTACCTTGACAGCAGATTGCGTGTTATCAATTCCGGTTCCCACAGCCGGAGCATCAATTGCCGTACGGCTGATATAGAAGCGGTTAGCCACATCGCCATTCTCATACTCGAACGAATAGGTATTGCCTTCCTGAATCAGCGCAGACTTCTGGGTTTTGATATCATTGAGGTAATACTCACCTGTTCCGCCTGCGAAGGTGAAGGTATAAGCCGTCTCTTGACCGGGAGCAAAGCCCACTTGCGTTCCTTCCAATTCTGGAGTAGCTAATACCGCCATCTTACCAATCTCTGTCTCAGCATACAAGGTGGCTGTACGTCCGTCACAAGGCAGGTATTCTGCTTCCCATCCGTTATCAAACGTCTCATCAAAACGTTCGCCTTCGAATAGACGGAGATCCGCAAAGGTTTTGCTATCTGCTACATGGATGGTCGTTAATGAGATATCGCCATCTGTAGATTCGCGCTTCGGAGCACGCAGAGGCTCATTCAAATTCGATGTCGCTGTGGAACGAACTACCTCGTCATAGTTGAGTGTCAGACTCGTTTCTGCGCTGGTGCGAATCAAGAATGCCTGCATAGACGGAATAACCTTTAAACCTGTCCATCCGGACCATCCCGATCCTTCAATAGGTATTGCTAACCATTGACCAGCGTCTCCGGAAGTTCCGGAAGTCGCGTTTTCTCCATCTTTTCCGGTACAGTAGATATAAACGGTCTTTTGTACACTTGCATCGTCACCAATGGCATCTTTAAGCGAAGCAATATCAATCGGTGCGCTCCAGGAGTTACCAATGATGTTGTTTGCATAAGCCGCACCCGAGCCATTGGTCAATGCAATTTCTTTTTCTGCTGTTGAAGTTAGATTACCCTTCATCTGGTAATTTAATGCAGAAGTAGAAGTGGTAGTAATTCCTATGCCTTCAAACGCATAAAGATCTTCATAATAACCGCGACGCGACCAACCGCCATTCTCATTCCATACATAGGTCAAAATAATTGTGCCTCCATGAGTCTCATTAGCGAAACTTGGATTCACAGGAACTACTTCCATTGGAACTGCCATATACTGGAATTGGTATGTTGAAGTGATAACTCGTCCCAAACTATACAGGTTCACCGTTGCCTTGGTAGACGCATCGTCGTTATTGAAGATTAAGCATGCTTGGTTACTGCCATCCGTATCATCCGTATTGAGAATCAATTCACTTGGCTGGGTTGCGCGTTTCTCGTAGTACTTCGGTGCAGTAACGGCTTGTACCTTACCCTCTACAATCAACGCACCTGTCGGCGCAATCGTCAGCTTTCCTGCTGCTGTCGAAGAACCATAATTGTACTTACCATCCGGTACAATCTTAACGCCTGCCACATGAGCCCTAGTATTCAACGTACAAGGCTGCAAGATACGAACCTCCTGCGTTGGTTGAGGCAGTGATGCATAACTTGGGCCCCAGTTGGCCGCATTGTCCCAAAGACCATCACCCGTAGCATTATCGAAGTATACTGAGCAATCACTAATATCCTCCGCATTCTTCTTCATCAGGTACTTCAAGGCATTCACTATCACTTGTTCGCCGTCGGTCGTCAGACGCTCCATCGCATATGCATTCACACCGATCACCATCATACGAGCTTCCATCACGTGCTGACGCTCAAGACCAACCTGCAAATCATTGCCCGAACCATCTTGAATCAAACCAAGCGGCAACATATCGCTCATTGCACTTGTGTAAGTGAATCCTTGCAATGCAGGACAATCATGATATTTATAGCCCTCAGAAGCCTTATGCGTTCCGCCACCGTAAGTAGCATCAAGTGTTGCATAACTCTCCTTGGTACTATCTACCATGTTGATTTTATACATAGCTTCATCGCCTTCACCAATCTTCGTTAATGTTGTCCCAGCGAATATCTCGTGGTCCTTACATTGCAGCAGCATGTTATACTGACGAGTCGTCGGGTCTTTCGGACTACCACTTACACCTTTCGCCTTCCAGTTGTCCTTATCGCTCACAAAGGCCTCCATCGTCAATATCGGACGGATATCTATCAGTGCACCTATCGCATCAACGTATTTCTTACCATGCACACCCTTTGTGTTAGAGTTCGGGTAGTCGGTGATACATAGGATATCAAATTGTGAATAGTACTCTTTCAGTTTTTGCTCGTCATCCGTCGAATATATATTCGTAGCCAGCACGTCGAAGTTCTCCGTCAGGGTGTTATACAGAGGTACGCTTGTCGTCTGCGCGGCTGTGATACCATCCGTGAAGCCTTCCTTCGCTGTACCGTTCACTACGAATGCGAGCACGTGCTTGTCAGTATTCTTCTGATGTTTTAATGTTATTGTTTGAGAACTCAGCGCATTCGTACCACCACACTCGTCCGCAACTGTTAGTGTTAGCGTGTAAACCTTATCCGAACCGCTATTATTGGCGACCGGTTCTTTTCCGGTGAGGTAGACAACTCCATCTTTTTCATAGATATCGTCACTTGCCGTCAGACCCGTTTCATTACTCGGCGACCAAGTCACTGAACTCAGGCTTGAACCTTCATCTAATGTCCACAATGCAATATCCTGTGTCAAACGACCGTTCTTGATATACCATTCATCTACAATCTTCGTCGCCGAAGCCTCAGCAGAAATATTGGATATCGTGATACTATTCGTACGAACCGAACAAGCATTTTTTGTTACCACTACACTATATATTCCGGCTTCGGTCGTTGTCAATGCGTTTTCTGAAACACTTGCTGTGACATCCGTTTCGCCGCGATACCACGTAACGGTAGTTCCGTCTGTAGAATGCCCGGTAAGCGTTAGCGTCACGTTTGCACTAGGACACTTCGTTTCGTTTCCGCTCGTCAGAGTCAATGTACCTGCATTGATAGTACACTCTTGACCGGTTACATTGAGAACGTACGACGTCGTTGCTCTCTGATAACAGCCGCTAGCTGCTAACGTAGCCGTAATAGTAGTAGTCAACGTGCTGGTACCTGTTGCTGTAATTGTAACCTCACCCGTTTTCGCATTCACTGTGGCGCAAGACGTATTACTTGAACTATAGGTAATGGCACCTAACGAATTATTATTTTCACCCGTCTTGGTAGCAACGTTGGTAAAGTTAGCATCTGATTGCGTCTTTGTAATTGGACCTGCAGTACCAAAGGTCAAGGCTGTAGACAGAGTACCACCGGAAGCCTCCGTTAATATAGCACCCATCGGACGGGCTTTTGTTGCAGAGAAGGTTATTAGCAGAATATCATTGGCGTCTAATGCTGTATTCAGCGTGATATCAACATACTTTGCTTCACCGGCTTCTCCTAAATTATCAGCATTCTCATCGCCATTATATACAACTGCATAATCAACAGAGTATTTCGCATTAGCTGTGAAATAGGTAGTATTTTTATATACACCTGCTACCGTCATGTCCTTAGCGCTAAAGTCGCCATACATGCGTACTTTATTAATATTCGCATGATATGTCTTAATCCATACATTGGACGTATTGCTGCTTGCTACGGTATCAAATGGTGCAACTGCTGTTCCTGCTTTTGCCGTTCCATGTGAACTATTGGTGTTCGGCGATATCCAACCGTCCGCGTTGGCACTATAATAATAGTTACCATCCTTGGTTACCGTTTTACGCATACGGATATTATACGAACTACCAGCACCAGCGCCCGAACACGATGTATAAGCTACGTCATGCTCTAAGTTGACTGCATCATAACTGGTCGTCTCCGGCAGCGAAAGTGTGAACGGTATATTCGTCGGATGTTCGGTACGATCAAAACTCGTCTGTACATCGAATTTCACTTCGATATATTTCCGGCTACTACCATCCGTGCCAATAGAAGCATCATAGATGCGAATTCCTGTAGGTGCAATCAACATACCTGCCGTCAACGTGCCATCCCAACCGGAATTTACCGTTGCACGCAAGGTGTAGTTTCCTCCACCATAGTTAACCGTGGCCGGATCAGTCCAAGTGGCCGTCGGGTCGGTCTTATCCGTACGAACTGTTATCGCTACGGTCGGCGTCTTCACCGTACCACAAGCATTCGTTAACTCGCACCAATAGTACAACTTACCATTTGCGGTCGTCGGCGGGGTATAAGAGGCCGTGTTATTCGTTCCCGAAGCAGGTGTTGTACCGCTACGATCATTAACCGTATTCTGTTTCCACAAATACGTCGTTACATCGGCCGGATCTGTTACGGTAATGGCCGAAGCCACAGCGTCCTTTATATATTCCGTTTGGCTATAGTCCAAACCGGTGTAACTCGGCATCGTACAAGCTTCTTCTACCGAACCGTTGATCTCAATCGGTGTTCCTAAACGATAACCATCATTTTCTGCAGTGCCGTAGCAGTAAATCTTCAGCGTCACGGTACCGGTAAACTCCACACTACTACCATTCGACATCGTTACGGTGTGAGTATTGCCTTTTAACAAACTGCTCGAAGTATAGTCAATGCTATGCGAGTTATTATCTTCAAGAACTAAATAAACTGTTTGGCTATGACTAATAGGTTGTACCTTTATATTGATAGCCGTCGGAACTAACTTATATCCATTTGCGATTTGGAATTGAACCGACATATACTTTCCTGCATTATCTCCCGTAGTATTCGCCGTCGTTGCAATCTTCGATGTTAAAGCGGACTTAGCACTACCGGTAATAGTCAAACCACCATTTGCCGTTAGGTTCGTCATGTTATCCGTCGAGATACGAACCGTGGCGCTTTCTTTGCTCGTCGTAGTAATCGGTGATTCGGATTTATTAATTTGCAGATTCCATTTCAACAATGCCGCGGCTTCCCACTGTGCATACAGCGTTAGCGAAGAAGCAGTTGTATAAATCCACTTGCCATCGGTAATATAATCCGATACAGCCGTTGCTGCAAACGAGCCGTCAGCATTCAGCACTTTCGTTCCGTCACTCGATGCCGTATAATAACCCATCAGTCGATAACCTGCTGCGGTGTGAGGTGTATGTCCTGTGATGCTAGTACTATTATAATAAACCGTTAGATTCTCATCCGCATCACCACCTTGCAAGCCGGTATTCAACGTCAACGGCAGACTCCATTTAGCTGTCAGGTTAATATCCGTTGTGATATTCGTGATCGTTGCGCCATCTGCAATCAGCGTTCCTGCACGCTTGGTATCACCGCCGATGGTCACATCTACATCTGCAACCCAACCCGCAAACGTGTAGTTCGTCGGAGCGGTGAAGGTCTTTGTGGTCAGCGTCTGAGAGCCGTTATCCGCAATGCCTGTATTCGATGCCATCGAGCCACTACCACCGCCATTTGCATATGTAATAGTGTGCGTACTACTACCCGACGAACATGCCTTAATATGCCATACATAAACGCTACTACCAGAACCACAACTAATAGAATTAAACGTAACACTCCGATAGATTCGGAAATATTTCGCACCGCTCGGAACAGTAATGTTCGTTAATGTATCGGATGTAGCTGTTTTAATATTTGCCTCGTACTCGGAGTTTGACTTTGAATATGAAAGAACCGAAGCGTCATCAAATGTGCTGGAAGCAGAGAATACAACCGCATACATAATTCCAGTAGCCGTATTACCTGTTCCTACACCCAATTCAAGTGAACCTATCTCATTTCCACCAAGATAACCCTGTACATACTTATCTGCACCGGAACTGCCTATTTTAATTGTGTTGCCCGATTTATCATTGTACAAAGGTTTTGAGGTTTGTCTCTCTACGCTACTACCGCTATACGTCACTGTCAAGTTACCAACCGTCGCTCCTGTACTTCCGCTCGATGGGAAGTCAGTTACGTGATCCATCGTGTTGCAACTTGCGCCACCTGCCGCACGCCATTGTGCATATAAGGTTGTTGTACCCGTGCGGCTCCACTTACTGCTTGTGATATATCCACTTACGTCTGTTCCAGCAAACGAACCATCGTCATTCAACACTTTCGTACCGCCGCTTGCCACCGTGTAGTATCCTTGCAGAGTATAACCATCCGCAGAATGAACGGTTGCATCACTCAAGGCCGCGCCATTCCAATAGATATATGGCGTCTTTTCTGCACCACTTCCCTGACTTCCGGTATTCAACGTCACCGTCTGCTTCCATTTTGCATACAAGGTCACATCTGCAGCAATACTGCTAATCGTACCTCCGGCTGCATAACTGGTTCCTGTTCCATCATTAGCCGTTGCCCAACCGTCAAAGGTATAGTTAGTCTTTTCTAGCGAACCGGTATTTCCCAATACCGTTACATTGCTACCACTCGCATGATAAGCTGTAGCCGGAGTTGTTCCGCCTGTATTGCCGTTGCCGATATATGTAACCGAATACAATGTTCCGGATGACCATTGAGCATAAAGCGTCACGTCTGAACTGATGTCTGTGATTGTTGCACCTGGGGCATAAGCCGTTCCTCCGCCACCAGCCTCTGTGTTCCAACCTGAGAACGTATAGCCGGCACGCACAAACGGGTAGAGTCCTACGTTACCTAATACAACCGGATCATCGTTCGCCGCGTAAGATGTCGTATCACTTACATAACCGCTTTCCGCACCATTGCCATGATAATAAACATGATAGCATGTGCCTGAGCCGCCAGAACGCTGAATTGTTATTCCATGCAAGCGCATGTTAGATTCATTTGTTCCTCCACGTTTAATAACCACAGTTTTTTCGCCAGAAACTGTAATGGTGTATTCTATCGTCGTAGGAGTTGTGCCCATTGACTTTTGAACAACTTCTGCATCGGCCGACCCTACCTTTATAGACACACCACACGATTTATTGTCTTGATTAGAACATACATCAAACACAAGTTTGTCACCAACTGCGAATGTATACGTAATACTAATAGCCGAACTGGATCCAAATTTAAAATATTTGTCTCCACTTTTATCAATAGGTGATGAATCGTCAAGTACAGTTGTGATGGAGGCTACCCCCGCCGTGCTTTGGGTAATTGTTACATCTGACTCTCCGTTCGTACCCGACAAAGTCATTGAATAAACATTGCTATAACCTCCACCGCATGTCGTTTCCCATCTTGCATATAGTGTAATATCGGCTACGACATCATAGGTATCACCACCATCGCCAACTTTTGTTCCTGCTGTAGTGTACCAGCCGTCTAATACATAACCCGTTCTCGTAGGCGTAGGTAACGTCACGCTTGCTGCTGTCTCACTCGC
>JAFWAK010000076.1 GCA_017507715.1 Paludibacteraceae bacterium
CTATGACTATGGCACCCGGTTTGACCATCTCTGCCGTCAAGAGGTTCGGACAGCCGGCAGCCACGATGATGATATCCGCCGTGCGGCAGATAGCGGCAAGGTCCTGCGTCTTGGAATGACAGATAGTGACTGTGGCGTCTCCTAACGAGGCAGCACTCATGCTCGGCAACGATAAGTACGGACGCTGCATGAGAAGGATGGCCATCGGCTTGCCTACGATATTCGAACGCCCGATGACCACCACATGCTTACCGGCCGTAGCGATGTTATAACGGGCCAGCAGTTCGCGTATACCACGCGGCGTGGCGCTGATGATAGACGGCAGACCTTGTACCGTGCGTCCTACGTTCTCCGGAGTGAGGCCGTCCACATCTTTGCGACGGTCGATGGCCGAAAGGATGGTCGTCTCCGTAATATGGTCGGGCAGCGGCAGTTGCACGATAAATCCGTCAATAGACGGATCACCATTGAGTCGGTGTATCTCGTTGAGCAGTGTCTGCTCGGTGATATCCGCCGTGTAGGCGATTTTAACAGCCTCGATGCCAACCTCTGCGCAGGCTTTCATCTTATTGTTGACATAAGTCTCGCTGGCGGGGTTGTTACCCACTAATACGATGCCTAACTTAGGCACGCGCTGACCGGCAGCCTTGATGGCTTCCACCTGTTCGCGCAGTTCGGCACGAATGGTTTGCGCTATTTGTTTTCCGTCTAATATCATTCTCTAACTCTCTAATTCTCCAACTCTTTCACTCCTTTTCCTCTTCGTTCTGCTCTCTCTCGTGCATCCGCTTCCAGATGCGGTAGTTCTTGAAGAGCGCTTTCCACTCTCGCTTTGTAAGATACCATGTGTTCTCGCGCTTGGGTGGACGATAGACAGGCCGCGTCTCGATCTGCACGTTATGCTTCATCGAGTCCACGTTATACTCATGCGCGAGGCTGTCGCCCAAGAGGAGTGCGTCCTGCTCTTCGACCTTGCGGATACGCAGCACATCGACATCCACTTCGGTCGTCGGGTCGTCATTCGGCATGGCGCGTAACTCATTGACAAACATGCCGATGAGTTTGTATGCGCCGAAGGCAAGACCGAGGATTATGATGCACATCAAGCCGTAGTAGGCCTGTTTGTCCTTCATGCGCAGCGCGCCTCCGAGACCTCTGTTCTTCTCGTTCGCGCTTGTATGATGGTGATGATGTTTCTTTTTCTCACCCCACCCCGGTTGATATGTGTTGTTATCGCTCATTAACGGCGGCGCATCTGCTGCACTTTGCGCATCATCTTGGAGGTCTGCTCGAACTGCTTGAGGAAGCGGTTGAGGGCGACGATATCGACTCCTGCACCTTTGGCGATACGGGCTTTGCGGCTGCCGTTAAGCAGACTCGGGTTAGCGCGTTCAGCAGGCGTCATGGAGTTGATCATCGCCTCGATGGGTTTGAAAGCGTCATCGCTTACTTCGACACCCTTGAGGGCTTTGTCCATGCCCGGAATCATGCCCATGAGGTCCTTCATCGAGCCCATCTTCTTAATCTGGTTGAGCTGGCCCATGAAGTCGTTGAAGTCGAACTGGTTCTTGGCTATTTTCTTACTGATGCGGCGTGCTTCCTCTTCGTCGTACTGTTCTTGCGCACGCTCCACGAGGCTGACGACGTCACCCATGCCGAGGATACGGTCGGCCATACGCGCGGGATGGAATACGTCGAGCGCCTCCATCTTCTCGCCCGTACCGATGAATTTGATAGGCTTGTTCACCACCGAGCGGATCGACAGGGCGGCACCGCCACGTGCGTCACCGTCCAGTTTGGTGAGCATAACGCCGTCGATGCCAAGAGCGTCATTAAAGGCTGAGGCTGCGTTAACAGCGTCCTGACCGGTCATTGCGTCAACAACAAGTAAAATCTCGTGAGGATTTACAGCCGCTTTAATGTTCTTCAGCTCGTCCATAAGCTCGGTGTCGATATGAAGACGACCGGCAGTATCGAGGAAAACTATATCATTGCCGTGCTTTTTAGCATGGTCAATAGCTGCTTTTGCAATTTTAACGGGGTCAGTAGCACCCATTTCAAAAACAGGAATATCAAGCTGAGCGCCAACTGTTTGAAGCTGCTTAATAGCAGCAGGACGATATATATCACAAGCGACAAGAAGGGGACGGCGGTTGTTCTGCTTTCTGATAAGAGCAGCCAGTTTTGCACCGTTTGTTGTTTTACCGGCACCCTGAAGACCCACAAGCATTACAACTGTGGGGGGCTGAGAAGCAAAGGTAATCTTTGCATTGGTACCGCCCATAAGATTTGTGAGCTCCTGGTTGACGATTTTGATAACCATCTGAGCCGGTGTAAGACTTTCAAGAACATCAGTTCCAACAGCCTTTTCACTTACAGTTTTGATAAAATCTCTGGCAACCTTGTAGTTAACGTCAGCTTCAAGAAGAGCAAGACGAACTTCGCGCATTGCATCTTTTATATCTGCTTCGGAAAGTCTTCCTTTGCCGCGAAGCTTTTTAAACGCTGCCGAAAGTTTTTCAGACAGATTTTCAAATGCCATTGAGTTATCCTTTCAAATCCTGAAGTTTATAAATGATTTGACCAGCCGCTTCACGCTCTTCACCAAAGAGAGAAGCAGAAAGGTACATAAGATCATATTCTATTTCAGCTATGCGGCA
>JAFWAK010000077.1 GCA_017507715.1 Paludibacteraceae bacterium
CTTTGGCGGCTTCGTATTGCAGCCGTGCGGTCTCACAAGCCGCGATAGCGTCACGGTACTGCTGCTTCAGTTCCTCCAACTCCACATCGTCCGTGATGCCGACGTAGATATATGCCGCCTCGGACACTAACGGAGCGTCCAGCAGGTGCTCACCCACATTGCTCTCAAACGACCACGCCACGATGGTGAAGTTCTCGAAGTACGCTGCCTTGACATCCACGCCGAAATAGGTCGCCGTGATGACGGTGTTATGCGGACCAAGCGGCATGTCGGCAGGGATGTTACACAACGGACCGTCCTCGGTCATCTGCCGGTCTTCCCACACCACGCCGTCAATCAGCACTTGCACGTCCTCCAACGCACGGTAGTCGATAGTCTCGGTCACAAGGTCTTTGCCGACCCAATGGGCGGTCTTCAGCGGCAGGAGTAACTGCCATGCGTTCCCCTGCGGCACCTTGATTGTGTTATGTTGCATGCACTTGCTCATAGCTTCATGAAGGGTTTAGCGTAAAACTCAAAGGTATAAGCCACATCGGACAGTTTGACGGCTTCCTGCGGGCTACGGTGGCTGTATAGCACATCGACGAGCAGCAGTCCGGCGATCATCAGTTCCTCGGGGAACGTGCCGCCGCCCATCGTCACCAACTCGTCGTATGTCCTGTCGCACAGACGCAGCAGGTTATTCTCCGCGCCTTTGGCATAGAGGACGAGAATTTCATCCTCGCAGTCCCCGCAGATTCGGCTGTGCTGCTTGATGTAGTCCAATGTCAAAAATTGTAGTTTCATTGTTGCGTTGTTTTGCGTTTCTACTATGGTGTGAATGTCCGTTAGCGGTTTACTTTCGGGCATAAAAAAAAGACACCCTTGCGGATGTCCCTTGAATAAGGCGGTGTGGTAGCAGTTACTCAGCGGCTTTGTTTTCGTTAGACGGACCGACCTCTATCTCCTGTGTAAAGATAAGCAGGTGTTCTCTATCTATCGTGCCTCTATACGTGTACCCGGCAGTCAGCAGTCGCTCTGTGCGGTCGTAGATAGCTTGCGGCGTGTCGTCTGTCCTGATGAATTGCGTGAGCTCCCTGGTGACCTTTGGGTGCAAGGCTTGAACCTTCCAATAGTCAGCAAATTTTTCCCACTCTTCACATTTGCTTCTGGCTCTTTGGCAATCCGAATTTAAGTTCTCAATCTCTTCGCTTTTCTTTTTGAGTGCGATACTCAGAGCCACGACCGCTATCGCCAGTCCGATGGCCATACTAATTAAAGTAATCATAATGTTATTGGGTGTTTTAGTTATACTTTAGGAATCGGCATCCAGTGGGTCGGTTTGTCGCAGGTGAGACCTTCGATGAACCATATATCCTCATTTATCGAGCAGAAGCACTTGCTTACGCGACCATCTTGGAAGAGACCTATCACTTCGACGGAATAGCCTTTATCGTCGGGGTCTTCCTCCGGCAGTTTGTCATTGACGCTGATCAACGGATGGTTCTTGCAAATAGCATCAATGAGTTCGTCCCGTGAATCAATATACTCTAAATACTTCAATACCAGTTCGGCATCTACTTTCTCGCCTTGGTTCTTGACCGCGATACATACGAGCAGCAGCCACACGTTGAACGCCCACCATAGGATTTCGTAGCGGTGAATGCACACTATCCATATGATGAAACCGATGTACAATACTACGGTGATGCCGAAAATGTTACGCATGAGTTCTGCGTGTTCCTTCTTCTCTTCGAAGGTCTTAATCATTTTTGTTTCCATAATGTTATGTGTTTAGTTAGTTACAGTTGGGTTTTGAACTCTTCCAGCATCTGCATGTACTTTTTGGTGGTCATCCCGAACTCGCTGGTGTTTACGTTGAGTTCCACTTGCGGATTTGGCACTATGCCGCCGCATGGGAAGTTTGTCTTATGTTCAGGCACCACCCGGCATGCACGCTCTCTTTCTCCCTCGACAATTATATGAGCCAATAGAGCGATGGTTTTTTCTAACTCACGGTGCGACAATCTCATCAGTTGGTCCTCTGTTTTGAAGTTTGTCACATCGTACCGCATTATCCATGACACATACGTTGCCTTTTTTATTTACTTTGGCGGTCTCCGTGTCCAGAAGAGTCTGCGGATGTCTTTTCGCATCTTACGACCGATGTGTGTGCGGCATGTTGCTTTTGCTTGCCATGAGTACAGCCCCGTTTGGGGGTTTTGTTTCGGCTTGAAGTCGCTTACATCCACATGCGGCATACCGATTTTTACCACTCCGGGCAGTTCGTGAGCCAGACCAGTCTTCGGCTCAATGATGAATACTTTGGGGTTGTTCAGTTCCATAATCTATTTATCTTTCCTTCGTTTGTTGGTTGTCATCAGGAAGTGCGCGAGGTCTTCGTCGCCTTCCAAGTACCGAGAATAGACCATCTGCATGAACGCTTTGTCGTACAGACCGTTCAGATGCGAGCGGCGGGTCTCGTCTTGCATCGTCTCGGTAGCGATGAAGGTCTTGAGGAAGATGCGCCGGTGGTCGTCTGGGTCGAACTCGCCGAAACACGAGCCGTCGTGACA
>JAFWAK010000078.1 GCA_017507715.1 Paludibacteraceae bacterium
ATAACTGCAATACATCGTGACTAATCATCACAATCACATTCAGCGTGGAGGAGATGTCCTCGGTAATACCTCCGCTAATGGTGAAGGCATCCACTACAGGTACAGGTTCTGCAAATATTCCGCTTCTCAGCATTCCGTCTTTTACCGTGCCATTGACACGTAAGTAACGGCACACATCCGCTGAATCCAGTTGCGCGACTGCCACTTCCGGTTCGGCCGTTCCTCCGGTCTGCACATTCCATTGAGCAGTAGGCGCAAGTTCCGGCACACCATAGTAATTGCTGTAGCGTCCGCAAACGCCTTTGAGTCTATCGCCGTTCTTCAGACCTGCTCCATACCGCTTGCCCGTGGCTCCATTACCACCATCCCAGATAAGCATTGAACCCGACTCGTCGCGGATAAAGATATACATGTCGAATTTCTTGGTCACCTCCACTTCATTCAAATAAACCAATGTATAATCCGGTTGTTTGACTGCTTCAGCGATGCTCAGCGGACGTACGACAGTCAGCATCACAGGCACTTGGGTCTGCACTTCACCGCTCGTAAGAAGCAGGGTGTCGATATAGTGTCCTGTAAAGTTGGCATGATAGCGAATTGTCAGCGGTCCTCCGTCACGGTCTATTGTATTGGTATTCACGCTGAAGATATCACCATGCAGCAACTTGGCTGAGATGTCTTGCGTCAGCTGGTTGGCATTGACGGTAATCGTGCGCTCGCCTCTTACTGACTTATTACCATCCAGCAGAGCTGTTCCGAAATTCACCAGCGGTGCTACGATAGCAGGTTTGTCACCGATAGCTTCCGTGCGGCGATAGATGCAGACCGGCGTTTGTGCGCCTTGTGTAGCATAGCAGCCGAAGAGCGTAGGACTATTCTGCGCATTGTATTGCAGGTATTTGCCAAAGCTGTTACCCAGATTCTTTATTAGCGCTTCTCCGTCCGGCGCCACTTGTATATCCCAGTAGCCGTAGTTGCCGTACGTCTTCGGGTCGGTCAGTTGGGTCCAGAGAGCCAAGCGGTTCTTGGTCTGACCACCGCTGGCAACAAGATAGGCTTCCTCGTAGCGTAACTCATCTTGAATATAATAGCAGTTCTCATTATTGAGCGTCGTCTTGCGCAACGTATAGATAGCGTTTTCATCAGCCGCAACGGTCGTGCGGTCTGCACTGTACGTACCACGGATGGCATGGATGTTATTACTCGACACTGCCTCATCAAAATATCCCATGATATAGTTTACGCCGTTTTGATGTACACCTATAATAATCTGGTCGGAATCCTGAAGCTGATCGGTACTGGTTACCAGTTGATAAGTAACGGTATTAAACGGTGTTGAGCCGCCTTCTTCGGCTCGAATGCTCAGGCTGTTGATGTTAATGGCATTCTCCGTGCATTTGACCCAGAAACGGATTTTCCCGCTTGTCGGTTTGGCCAGCTGCAGCACGCTGTCACGCAGGTAAACACCACTACCGGAAGTAGCCGGCTTGTTGATAATGAGCGAGTCGTATGGAGCATCCCCTACTTGGTAGTAAAACACCCCACGCCCTTTGCTGCTGTTCAGACAGAAATTCAGCGTCATCTGACGCACGTTGGTGAACGAGATAACGGAAGTGGCACCTGCACCGCTTGTGCCGGTTTTTACGCTGACGCCCTGAGAATACAATCGTCCTTCGGCATCGGTTCGACCGGTCATGTATTCGGATGCTTCCTTATCGCATATCCAGCCGTCTGTTGTGCCGTCGCATTGCTCCGAGCCCACTTTGCTTGCCCACTTGATCGACGTGAAGGTATAGGTTGTAATACCTGCGTACGAGAGCATTAGCGAGCAGGAAAATACAAGTAAAAAGAATAAACGTTTCATGGTATAAATGATTTATCAATTTCTATTTCTTACGCGCCGCAACGAACAGTTGAAGCGAATTGAAGAGGTTCTGCCAGATGATATACGCCGCAGCGCCAAGGGCAGCCATCGGATGTAAATACGTCTGTGCCATCCAGACACCGAGTGAAGTATTTTTCTGGCCGAAAGCCTGTCCGGCCGTAATGGAACTGACGCCCGCCATCGTCTTGGGCGCAGCCGCAGGATTGATGAGCACGTCCTGATAGTCGGTTCCTTTGCTTGCGGCGGGAAGTTTATAGCCGATGAGTTTGCCAAGGCCGAATTGCAGCAAGCAAGCGAAGAACGAACCCAACAGCAGCCAAAGCATAGTGGACAGCAGCGTTTCATAAGACGAGACGACGGTCTCCGTCACCACCGACGAAAGCACAACAATTGATGCCACCCAAAGATAGAACGGAATGACCGCCAATCGTTTGGAGAGAACGAACTCCTGCTTGGTGCGCGCCTTATAAAGCAGTCGGAGTATCCACGCGCCGAAGAACGGGCCTAACAACAGTGGTGCGATGCGGGATAGAATCAACAGGAAGGCCGGCCAGAAAGTCATGTCTGCCGCCGGATTGATGAGCGGAAAAGTAGCCGGGACAATAATCGCCGTAGCGAAGTTAGAAAGGAGTGTGAAGGTCGTAAGGTTTTGTATCGAACCTCCCATCTTACCGGCTATAATCGGTGCGGCTGTAGCCGTCGGCATAATAAAGCACATCAGCAGGCCTTGCGCTAATACCGCATCGTTCGTCAGGTATAAAATACCTGCATAGGCTGCGAAACTAAATAGCAGTTGCGTAACCAGAACCACCCAATGCCATTTATGCAGACGCAGATCCAGCGGGTTGACCTTGCAGAATGTGAAGAATAACATGAAGAAAATCAACCACGGCAAAATCGGCTTGAGCGGCAAAAGCCACTGATAACATAAAGCACCGATGAGCATCGAGACCCATAAGGCGTGACTGTCAAAAAGCGATCTTAATTTCCCCATTGTTCTACTATCTGGTCCATTATTGCAAATACCTCGTCCAGCGTATCAGCACGAAGTAATGCAATGCGGGTTTGTTTGAAATCAGCGAGGCCTTTGAAGACCGGCGAGGCCGCAAAATGTCTGCGTGAATGGATTATTCCTTTGCGTTCGTCATTCCCGCACCAAGCGATAGAAGCGAGCACGTGCTCTTTGAGCACCGCCACTTTCTCTGCCATCGTTCGAGGAGCAGGAAGTCCTTTCATTTCGGCAAAAAGCCATGGTGCACCGAAAGTAGCGCGACCGATCATGATAGCGTCCACTCCGTATCGTTCGAAACATTCCTTCGCGCGCTCGGGTGTGCACACGTCCCCGTTACCTATAATAGGAATATGTATGCGCGGACTATTCTTTACCTCACCGATGAGCGTCCAGTCGGCTTCGCTGCGGTACATTTGGCTCCGCGTGCGGCCATGGATAGCCAGTTCTTGAATACCGACATCCTGAAGCCGCTCGGCGAGATCCACGATAAAAGGCGTTCCGTCGTCCAGATAAAGACTGTTCTCATCCCATCCGAGGCGGGTCTTGGCCGTTACAGGAGTCTGAACAGCATTTACCACCGATTTAGCTATCTCTAACATCTTAGGAACATCCTTTAGGAGGCCTGCTCCTGCACCCTTGCCTGCCACTTTCTTAACCGGGCATCCGAAGTTGATGTCGATAAAGTCCGGTTTGGCCGTTTTCACGATACGTGCGGCATCAGCCATCGCTTCGGGTTCACGACCATAAATCTGAATGGCCACAGGTCTTTCCTCGTCACGAATCGTCAGTTTACGCGTAGTAGACGCTATGTCACGAACGAGTGCGTCAGCATTGACGAACTCGGTATAGACACGATCCGCTCCATAGCGTTTGCACAACAGGCGAAACGCAGGATCCGTCACATCTTCCATCGGCGCGAGATAGAGATTCATTTATTCAAAGTCGGATAGCTGATACGATGATGATTCATAGCAATGAGACGCGCCGTGAAGACACGACGGATATCTTCGACATCCTTAAACGAGAGCGGTGTCTCTGCGAATTGTCCGTCAGCTATCTGCGCGTCTATCATGAGGTTGACGGCTTTGGCTATCGACTCTTCCGAGAAATCCTCGAGACTGCGCGAACGCGCTTCGATAGCATCGGCCATCATGAGAATGGCACCTTCTTTAGTAGTGGGTTTGGCTCCCGGATAGCGGAAGAGTGACTCATCCACTTTCTCCTTCGGATGCGCGTTGCAATAGGTATTATAGAAATAGCGCACAAGCGATGTGCCATGATGTGTAGTGATGAAGTTAATGACCACTTCCGGCAGATGGTTGCGACGTGCAATCTTCTCTCCTTCAGTCACATGGGCGATGATTACTTGTGCGGCATCGCGCGGGTCCATTGCCAGCAACGGATTCTCCACACCTGTCTGGTTCTCTACATAGTAGAGCGGGTCCGTTATCTTACCTATATCATGATAGAGCGCACCTGTTCGTACGAGGAGCGCGTTTGCACCAATCGCCTTGGCCGCTTCCGCTGCGAGGTTAGACACCTGCATGGAGTGCTGGAACGTACCGGGTGCACGCTCTGCAAGCGTGTGAAGCAATTCGGAATTGATATCCGTCAGTTCCACCAAGGTGATGGAAGAGATGAAACGGAACAGTTTTTCAAAGGCGTATATCAAGCCATAGCAACCAACAGTCAGTAACGCGCAGATGACGAAATAGAGGTACATCCACGGATCGATAGAAGAGATAGCGCCTGTCTGTGCAAAGGAGATAGCCGTATAAGCAATGACTTGTGCAAGCAGAATCCACGCAGCCGTCTGAACGAGTTGCGCACGGCGCGTCATGTCGCCAAGAGACGAGATAGCCACCATGCCGACCACTATCTGGATGAAGAAGAACTCAACAGGCGTAGGGACTACTATCGAAGTTATGAGAATCGTGGTAAAATGCAGGAAGAGCGCGGTGCGCGAGTCAAAAAAGACACGCGCTAAAATGGGCACCCATGCAAACGGAATGAGGTACACCGAGAGGTTGAAACGCAAAGCCAGACATGCCAGTCCGATAACGATAAACATCTGCAGAGCAAAGATGAGCACCGTAGATGTCGAGCGCAGATACCCCACGCGGAAAACATACAGATAAACAACGAAGAGGCAAAGGAATAGCAGCACCAACATCGACTCGCCAAGGATAGAGAGCGTGCGTTGCTTGTTACCCAGCGACTCTTCATCATACGCGCGACGAAGCGACTGAAGGACCTGATAAGTGCGGTCTGTGACGATCTCTCCTTTGCCGACGATCTTCTCGCCTTTCTGCACAAGACCCTGTGTCGGCGAAAGGGTGGCTAACAGTTTATCACGCATGGATTGCGTGAGCACCGTATCCAGCACAAGGTTTTTGGCGCAATCATAGCCAAACTGCTTATGTGCGGTCATCTCCGTATAGACTTCGGTAATAGGATAGGTTTTCGACACGCGGCCTTGCATAACAGCGATACGACTGAAGTTCTCCGCTTGCAGCCACTCCTTGTCTTGCAGCGAAACCACCAAGACCTGGCGTTGTACGCCGCGGATATAGCGATAACAGGGTGTAAAGGTCGAGAGAAGTTGCGTCTGTTCGCGATCCAACTGCTCGTCGGTCTTGTATATCGGGAAGTCAAAATCGGCCGTAAGCGTGGTATACCCCCACGGTTTGCCTTGCTCAAAATGATAACGGAACGCATTGTTATAGCGCGGGAACATGAGCACTATAACAGCGGCCAAGACGACAAAGACTCCCAAGCGAAAAACAGTCGGTGAGTTTTTCGCATTGGTGATTTGTGATTTGAGATCAGAGATTTGAAATTTCATTATCGCTTCTTCTTGAAAAATTCCTGTATGAGTTCGCGGCATTCGGGTTCAAGGACACCGGCCGTGACCGTTGCTTTCGGATGGAATACGCGCGGAGCATATAAGGTGTAGCCCCGTTTCGGATCGGCTGCGCCGTACACGACACGACTGATTTGCGCCCATCCGATAGCGCCTGCACACATCGGGCATGGTTCCACCGTTACATACAATGTTGCATCCGGAAGATATTTGCCTCCTACCGTTTGTGCAGCTGCTGTGAGTGCTTGCATCTCCGCGTGCGCCGTTACATCTGCAAGCGTCTCGGTGAGGTTATGTCCACGACCGATGATCTGGTTCTGCGAAACAATGACACAGCCGATGGGGATTTCATCCTGCGCAAGCGCTTTCTCTGCTTCGCAGAGCGCAAGCCTCATATAGCGCTCGTCGTCGCTATTTATGACTTGTGATGTATGATTGATGAATTTACTCAATTCTTCCGGATGAGACTCAAAATGATTGCCTATCACGACGATATCCGCTCCTGCCTTATAGGCGGTATGCATTGCTTCCGGCGTACGAATACCTCCGCCGACGATAAGGGTAATAGAGGTGTTTGCACGAACGGCTTTGATAATCTCGGGAGAGACAGGAACCTTGGCGCCTGAACCGGCCTCGAGGTATATCGCTTTCTTTCCCATCAGTTCCGCTGCCATGGCGATATTGACAATAGCGTCTATATCAGTCGGATCCAGCGGTTTAGTCTGCGTAACGCGCATTGTGGAAGTCTCCACTCCGCCATCTATCAGCACATAAGCTGTTGGGACGAAATCCATGTGCGAATCATGGATAGCACGAGCGGACTTAATCTGCTGATTTACAAGGAATTCCGGGTTGTTTCCGGATAGCAGAGACAGGAACAAAACCGCATCCGCTTCCGGCGTGAACTGTGACGAATTTCCCGGGAATAGAACTATTGGTAATTGGTTATTGGTGATTGGTAATTTATTCCGTAATGCACGCACAAACTCCGTTGTGTCACCACCGGTCGAACCGCCCACAAAGATATAGTCGGGATGGCTGTCCGCAGTAATGGGCAGCGCATCCAGATTCGCTTTCTCGGGATCAAGAAGCAGCGCAAGACTATGTTTCTTTGTTATTTCCATTCAAAGGTCTCCACCATTTTGACAATATCCGTACGGAGATAGTTATAGACAGGGGCGAGGGAGTCCGCATTCGGCGGGCAGTTACAATAGACCGAAGCGCGGAAGAAATGGTGCGTTGAGTCGGTCACAAAGAACTGGCACGAAGAGGCTGTATTACCTTCCAAATCAAAGAGTACGCCGTACACATTCACTTCCGGATGGGTGTAGTCACTCTCGGGAATGGCATTAGCGAAAGAGGCGTTGCGATAGACAAATTCCAATGCATCGTTCGTCAGTTCGCGCAGGTTGTTCCGCACGGGTTTATAGGAGCAATGCACCGTAGCGTCCAAAGCCGGATAATAGAGGTTAATCCAATAAGGCTCCTCCACGTCCGTACGGGGTTTCACGACGGCATTTTGCGAGAGAGAAAACGTATACGGATAACTCGGATACTGCACCTCGAAAGGCGCGTAAGATGTATCCGGCGTTGTGATACGATAATAGCCGTAAGGACGAGGCGACGTCACTTTTCCGCAAGCGCCCAACACAAGCACTACAACCACTATATAAACGAATTTTCGCATTTTAGTCCGAAATACCGTGCAAAGGTAGTAAAAATAATTGATAATTGATAATTGACAATTGATAATTTTGATTTTTTTGACAAAAAAAGCACTTTTTTATAAAAAAAGTCGCGCGCGCTTGCATATATGAAAATAATGTTGTATATTTGCACGAATTTTCAAATTATGAAGAACAACAATAACTATTGCGTGATTATGGCGGGCGGTGTAGGAAGCCGCTTTTGGCCTTTCAGTCGTGCGGACAAGCCCAAACAGTTTCTGGATTTCTTCGGTACGGGTAGAAGTTTGCTGCAGATGACGGTGGATCGTTTTCGTCCGATCGTGCCTATTGAGAATGTGTTTATCGTGACGAATGTAGCATATAAACAGTTGATTTTGGAGCAAGTTCCTGATTTGAACGAAAGGCAGATTCTGTGCGAGCCGGCAAGACGAAACACAGCGCCGTGTATCGCGTACGCGACCGCTCATATCCGCGCGCTATGCCTGAAACGAGCCGGTTTGACGGCAGCCAATCAGGACTGGAATCGTCCAGAGATGCAAGCGAATATCGTGGTAGCGGCGAGTGACCACCTGATACTGGAGGAAGAGAAATTCCGTCAGACGATACTAAAAGCATTCGACTTTGTGAGTCAGCACAAGGCGATTTGTACGTTAGGCATGGAGCCGACACGCCCGGAAACGGGTTACGGATATATCCAATATATAGGGGGGCTAACAGCACAATCCCAGCACATTGCCAGCACAACGGAAGGTATTTATCCGGTGAAGACCTTTACGGAGAAACCGAATCTGGAGATGGCAAAGGTATTTCTGGAGAGCGGCGATTTCCTCTGGAACAGCGGCATCTTCATCTGGAACCTGCAGACTATCAGTGAGGCATTCCGGTATTTATTACCGGAAGTGGCAGACCGTTTCCGCGAAGGCGAATTACTGATGGGTACGGACAAAGAGGAAGATTTCATCGAAGAGATGTTCCCGAAATGCCCGAACATCTCGATTGACTACGGCATTATGGAAAAAGCAGACAATGTGTTCGTCATTCCGTCCAGTTTCGGCTGGAGTGATCTTGGCACATGGGGCAGTCTGTATGAGTTGAGCGAAAAAGACGAAGCCAAGAACGTGAGTCTGCATAGCGATGCGTTGTTCTACGAAGCGGAAGGGAATGTAGTGACGTTAGAGCCAGGCAAATTAGCCGTTGTGCAAGGAGTGGACGATATGATTATTGCGGAGCAGAAAGGTGTGCTGCTGGTTTGCAAAAAGGCGGAAGAGCAGCGTATCAAGCAGTTTGTGGCTGACGCCCAAGAGAAATTCCAAGGAAAATACAATTAATCTACTTAATACTTAAATACATCATGAGTTATCTGAATTTTGACAAGACGGTGCTTGTTAATCTGGAGCGATCGCTTCAGAAAGAGATGATTCGAACGAACCGTGCAGGTGTGTACAACTCGACCACGCTGGTGGATTGCAACACACGTAAGTACCACGGCCAGTTGGTGATGCCTATTCCGGAGTTAGGAGACGACAATTTCGTACTCTTGAGCTCGTTGGACGAGACGGTCATCCAACACGGTGCAGAGTTCAACTTAGGTCTGCACGAATACGGCGAGAATCATTTCAGTCCGAACGGACACAAGTACATTCGCGAGTTTGATTGCGAGTCGATTTCCCGCACGACGTATCGCGTAGGCGCGATGGTGCTACAGAAAGAGCGTCTGCTGGTTAGTTTTGAGCCGCGCGTGCTGATTCGCTACACGCTGTTAGAGAGTGGCAGTCCGACTTTACTTCGTTTCCGTCCGTTCCTGGCATTCCGTAACGTCAATGAGTTGACGCACGAGAACCCGCTGGCCAATCCGAATATGGAAGACTGCGAGAACGGTCGTTATAACCGGATGTATCCGGGATTCCCGAATCTGTTCATGCAGTTCAGCAAAGCCGTTGAATATCATCACGACCCGCAGTGGTACAAGGACATCGAGTACCGCAAAGAGCGTGAGCGTGGCTATGCGTTCAAAGAGGATCTGTTAGTGCCGGGTTATTTCGAACTGCCGATGAAGAAAGGCGAGAGCATCATCTTTTCCGCCGGTGTGACAGAAGTGAAGACCGCCACGCTGAAGGCGACTTGGAAGAAAGAGTTGGAGCGTCGCAACCGCCGTGAGGATATGTTCTCCACGCTGAAGAACAGCGCAAGTCAGTTCTACAAACGCGAAGGCGACAAATGTTATCTGCTAGCCGGTTTCCCGTGGTTCAAAGCAGATGCCCGCACAACTTTCTTCTCGGTTGCAAGTTGCACCCTCGATATCGACCGTCCGGAATACTGGGATGCCATCATCAACAAGACGGCTATCGAAGAGATTCTGAAATTTATGAACGGTCGCGGTAACGAGATCAAGATGAGCGGAATGGACGAGCCGGACGTATTGCTTTGGTTCATTCGTGCTTGTCAGAAATTCGCACATAAATATACGGTTCGCGAGGCGGCTGATTTATACGGTCAACTCTGCTTAGACATCATCAACTGGTATCGCAAGCAGAACCATCCACGTGCCAAATTGCACCAAAACGGTCTGCTGTGGGTGGATGGCACTCAACGTCCAGCCACATGGATGAATGCCACCGAGAACGGCTGGCCCATCACTCCGCGTACGGGTTATATCGTAGAGATCAACGCACTCTGGTACAACGCCATGCGTTTCACGGCAGAGATGCTGCGTGAGATGGGCAAGGAGACGAGTGCCGACCTGATGGAATATCAGGCAGAAATCAGCAAGGACGCGTTCGTCAAGACCTTCTGGAACGGCATTTATCTGAACGATTATGTACTGGACGGCTACGAGAACAAGGAAGTACGTCCGAACATGATCTGGGCAGTCGGTCTACCGTACAGTCCGCTGGACAAGAAGCAGCAGAAAGCCGTTGTCGATATCTGTACGAAAGAGTTGCTGACGCCGAAAGGTCTTCGCAGCCTGAGCCCGAAGAGCGGCAACTACCGCCCGACGGTTTATGGAGGTGCCATCGAGCGTGACCGCAGCTTGCATAACGGCGTAGTATGGCCGTCGACCATCACCGCTTATTCGCGTGCATATATGAATATCTACAAGTACAGCGGCACCAGTTTCATGGAGCGTCTGTTGGTAGGTTTCGAGGCCGAGATGAACGAGTTGACGATCGGTACCCTCAACGAGTGCTATGACGGCAACCCGCCATACAAAGGACACGGCGGCATGAGTAGTGCGCCGAGTGTGGCAGCAGTCATCAGTCTGCTGGACACCTTGAAGAAATATCAGAAACAAGAGGCTCTTGAAAAAGAAGCTCAAGAAAAGGAGGCACAACAATGAAAGCGTTAATGTTCGGTTGGGAGTTTCCTCCCCATATCTTAGGTGGTTTGGGTACTGCGAGTTACGGTTTGACGCGCGGTATGTCTGAGCAGAAAGACCTGGAGATCACCTTCGTCATTCCGAAGCCTTGGGGTGACGAGGACCAGTCCTTCCTGCGTATCATCGGCGCCAACAGTGTGCCTGTTGTCTGGAAAGACGTCAACTACGACTATGTCAAAGACCGCATGGCCGGCAAGATGAGTCCGGAAGAGTATTATCACTTCCGTGACGGTATTCGCTACGACTATCGTCGTATCGGTACAGATGACTTGGGTTGCATCGGTTTCTCGGGCCGTTATCCGGACAACCTGATTGAAGAGATCGGCAACTACGAAGCTGTTGCAAGTGTATTGGCGCACAGTCTGGATTTCGATATCATCCACAGTCACGACTGGTTGACCTATCCGGCAGGTGTGTTTGCAAAACAGATTAGCGGCAAGCCGTTGGTTATCCACGTACACGCAACCGATTTCGACCGCAGTCGCGGCAATGTGAATCCGACCGTTTATGCCATCGAGAAACGCGGTATGGACGAAGCGGATCATATCATGTGCGTAAGTAACCTGACGCGCCGCACCGTTATAGAGAAATACGGTCAAGACCCGCGCAAGGTAAGCACCGTGCATAATGCCGTTGAGCCTTTGGCTCATCCGGAAGAGTTCACGAAGCCTGAGCGCAAAGACAAGTTGGTTACCTTCCTCGGCCGTATCACGATGCAGAAAGGACCGGAGTATTTCGTTGAAGCCGCAGCACGCGTGCTGAGCAAGACGGATGGTGTTCGTTTCGTGATGGCCGGTAGCGGAGACAAGATGGCAGAAATGATAGACCTCGTTGCCAAACGCGGCATCGCCGACAAGTTCCACTTCCCGGGCTTCATGCGCGGCAAGCAGGTTCAGGAGATGCTTGCGATGAGCGACGTATATATCATGCCGTCTGTCAGCGAGCCATTCGGTATCTCTCCGTTGGAAGCTATGCAAGTAGGATGTCCGTCCATCATCAGTCACCAGTCTGGTTGCGCAGAAATTCTGCAACATGCCATCAAGACCGACTATTGGGATATTGATGCAATGGCGGACGCTATCTATGCTATCGTTAAATATCCGGCAATGTACAAGAGTCTGCACGAACTGGGTATGGCAGAAGTCAACAATATCAAGTGGGCGGATGCCGGTCTCAAAGTGCGCAGAATATATGACGGCGTAATTAACCACACTTTATAAACGAATAAATTATTAGTATTATGAAAAATATCTGTTTATGCTTCCTGATGCACGCACCGTATCGTCTGAAGCGCTATCGTTTCTTCGAGATTGGCCATGATCACTATTACTATGATGACATGGCAACGGAAGAACATGTTAACTGGTTAGTTCAGACTTCGTATCTGCCGCTTTGCCAGACCATCAAAGACATGATCAATTTGAGCAAAGGCAAGTTCCACTGCGCCATCAGCATCAGCGGAACGATGATTGAGATGTTTGAGCAATTCAACCCGGAGATGATTGACATCCTCAAGGAACTGGCAGCCACCAAAGCCGTTGAGTTCCTCGCAACGCCGTACAGTTATTCGTTAGCTTCGGAGTTTAACGAAGAGGAGTTCAAGAAACAGTTGAAATTCCAAGGCGAGCTGATTGAGACCATCCTCGGCGTCAAGGCACAAAGCGTTTGGAATACCGAACTGCTGTACACCGACGAGGTCGCTTATAACCTGAACAAGTTGGGTTACAAGACGATGCTTACCGAAGGTGCAAAACATATCCTGAGTTGGAAGACTCCGAATAAGGTTTATCAGTCGGCAAGTGCTCCTAAGATGAAAGTGCTGCTTCGCAACACGACCTTAAGCGACGAGTTGAGTTTCCACTTCTCGGATCCGAATTGGGCTAATTTCCCGATGGATGCAGAGAAATATGCAAACATACTGAATGCGCTACCGGAAGGCGAAGATATCATCAACATCTGGGTTGGTGCAGAGACTTTCGGTATCCGTCAAAATGCAGGAACGGGTATCTTCGACTTCCTGAAAGCCCTTCCGTATTTCGCGTTGGAGCGTGAGATGGGCTTCATGACGCCTGCTGAAGCAGCGAAGAAGATGGCGGCAGAGGACGTATTGTCGAGTCCGTATCCATTGACTTGGAGCGGCGAGGCAAAAGACCTGAGCGTATATACGGGTAACGACTTGCAGCAAGAGGCATTGCAGAAGCTGTATGCCGTAACGGAGCGCGTTCACCTGTGCCAAGACAAGAACCTGAAGACCAACTGGCTTCGTCTGCAGGATGTGAACTATCTGCATTATATGAATCACATCGACCAAGGCGAAACCCAGTTCGAGTCGGCTTACGATGCGTTTATCAATTACATGAACGTGCTATCCGACTTCCTGCAGAGTGTAGAAGAGCAATATCCGACCACTATCGAGAACGAAGAGTTGAACGAGTTGCTCAAGACCATCCGCAACCAGGAAGAGGAAATTCAACAACTGCAAGCCAAACTGAAAAAGGCAAAGAAGTAAGATTTCCTATTGAATAAACGAGTCGGAATAGTATTAGTGCTGTTGGCAGTGACCCTTGTGGCCGCTGCCAAGCCGCCTCGTGTAGCGACGGTAGTGAAGACCTGGCAGATGCCCGGATATAGTGCTGTAGCTGACACGATACCGTTTAGAGACACGGTAATGCTAAACTATCACGACGTAGATGTTCAGAATGATTACTCGCTTAGTAGCGCGACGAACGGCAACGTACTTGTGTCACATATCGAGTCGCGCATCATCCAAGACCGACAGCGTACGATTGAGGACCCGTTTGCTTGGAGTCTGACACCGTACGTACTGACACCACAGCAGCAACGGTTCTTCAACACAACCACCCCTTTCTCCACAATCGCTTACAAGAAAGGATTTGTGACCGGACACGAGGAGAATGATATTGATTTCCTATTTACAGGAAACATCGGCAAAGCACTGAACTTAGGTCTGGAAATGGATTATCTGAATTCTGTCGGTCACTATTCGAACACGGCCGGCAAGCTCTTCAGAGGTTCGGTTTGGGGTAGTTACAACGGTGCACATTACAGTATGCACGGTGCCTTCAGCTGGAGTCAGTTGAGTTCTTATGACAATGGCGGATTGAAAGATATTGAAGATATGCGAGGTCCGCTGGATCCGGAAGACATGCCAGTACGGATGAATGCCATGACGGGTTATCGGTATCTAAGCGGCTATCTGCACAATCAATACGCCATTACGAAAGAGCGTGAATATCATGATTCGATAGAGGTGGTTGAAGACGGACGAAGAGTAAAGCATGACACGATCAAGGTGGAATATATACCGTTGATGACTTTCAGTCATCTATTCGAGACCAACAACTCCAACAGACGGTATATTGAGAAAACGGCCAATCAAGGCTTCTATAACGATATCTATTTTGATTCTATCGCGACGCACGACACGACAGATGTCCTGACCATTCGCAATACAATAGCGGTGACTTTCTGCGAGGCATACAATACCAAACTGAAATTCGGTATCACGGCCTTCGCCATGAACGAATGCCAACGATTCTTACGAGACAGCGTGCCTTACGATCCGGATAGCATTTTTGACTACAAATGGACAAACAACACCTTTGTAGGAGGTGCCATTCACAAGCATAGCGGCGCTAATGTGCGCTATCATGTAGAAGGAAAAGTGTGCGTAGTGGGTTACAAGATTGGTGAGTTTGACGTACACGGGAAGTTACAGACGCATTTTAATGCGGGTAAATATCCGATGTATATCTCCGCGCGGGCCTATGCGAAGAGCGAGACTCCGAACTGGTACTTGCAGCATTTCCAGTCCAATCACGTATGTTGGGAGAATGATTTCGGGTTCACATATCGCTTCTTGGGAGGAGCGACCATCTCCTACCCGACCAAATGGGTGAAAGCGAGACTGGATTTCAGTTTTGAGAACCAGACCCATCCTATTTATGTCTCAGCGACAGACTGGAAACCGCGACAGTATAGCGGGAATGTACAGATTATCACGGGAGATGTAGGAGTAGACGTGACCACCCCTTGGGTGAATTTAGAGAACAGAGCGGTAATACAACATAGCACAAACGACAGTGTGATGGCCGTGCCTCTGGTGATTCTGCAGCACAGGCTATATTACCACGGCACATGGTTCAAGGCGCTAGATGCACAGATCGGTGTGGACGTACGCTATTTCACCCGCTATCATGCGCCTATATTATGTCCGGCGACGGGCATGTTTGCCGCACAGACAGACACCAAAATAGGTAACTATCCGTGGATGAACGTGTACGCAAACTTCTATGTGCGTTCGATACGTTTGCGTTTCTTCGCACAATACCAACACATAAACAGATTGTTTATGAAAGACAATATTGACTATTTGACCATGCCGGACTATCCGACCAATCGAGACGTATTCCGTGCAGGCTTGGCATGGCATTTCTATAATTGATGAAAGAGGAGAATGATGATGGTAGTAACACAGAACACTAATAAGATTATCCTATACTCCCAGGAAGAGGCCAACCGGTTGATGAGCGAGTTTATCGAGCCGGCTCACCTCTTGCTGGCTATCATCCGCTTGGGTGAAGGTTCGGCTTACGAACTATTGGGCAAAGCGGATTTTGTACCGGAAGAGGCGAAAGCTGCATTGGAGGATTCGGTTCGCGGAACAGAAAAACACGAGCGCATCCCTATCAGCGGCAGTACAGAGCGTATCTTCCGCATAGCGGAAGGTATCAGTCGAGAGTACCGCGCAGACGCTGTCTGGTCCGCGCACATGCTGATAGCCATTATGCGTGAGCGTATTAACAAGACCGCTGTCTATCTGGAACGCGAATGGCATATCACGTACGACAAACTGGTTGAGTTGTTAGGTCAGCCACATGAGACGATTGAGTATCCGCAAGATGGCGGCGAGCAGATGGGCGATGTGAATGATGCCAATTGGCAGCCGCAGCACGAAC
Source organism: Paludibacteraceae bacterium (assembly GCA_017507715.1). Classification (GTDB taxonomy): domain Bacteria; phylum Bacteroidota; class Bacteroidia; order Bacteroidales; family Paludibacteraceae; genus Colicola. The sequence goes on from JAFWAK010000078.1 coordinate 15,804, forward strand.
AGCCCAAAGGCAAGAAGAGTAAGACGACTGCATTAGACAAATACGGTCGTGACTTGACCAAACAGGCTGAATCAGGTCTGTTAGATCCGGTCGTAGGCCGTGAGAAAGAGATCGAGCGCGTGGTTCAGATTCTGAGTAGGCGCAAGAAGAACAACCCGATATTGATTGGTGAACCGGGTGTTGGCAAGTCAGCTATCGTGGAGGGATTGGCTCTTCGTATCATGAGTGAAGAGGCAGGTTCCCTCAAAGGCAAACGTATCGTGACGCTGGATATCGCATCCATGGTAGCCGGTACTACGTACCGCGGACAGTTTGAAGAACGGATGAAACAAGTGATTACCGAATTACGCGAGCATCCGGAGATCATCCTGTTCGTGGATGAGATACACACGCTGATTGGCGCAGGTAACGCTTCCGGCTCTCTGGACGCGGCGAACATCCTCAAGCCGGCTTTGGCGCGCGGCGAGGTACAATGTATCGGCGCAACCACAACGGCCGAGTATGCCAAATCGATTGAGAAAGACGGAGCTTTAGAGCGTCGATTCCAAAAAGTGATTGTCCGTCCGACGACGGGTGAAGAGACATTTGACATCCTTAAACGTCTGAGCGAGCACTATGCAGAATATCACCACGTTGTTTATACCGACGAGGTGCTGCGGGTTTGCGTGGAATTGAGCGAACGCTATCTGACCGACCGTGCCTTCCCTGACAAAGCGATTGACGTGCTGGACGAGGTAGGCGCACGCAGTCATGCACGAGAACAAGAGACACAGCCGAATACAGAGCCCTACACTATTACAACAGAAGATGTAGCAGGCGTAGTAAGTATGATGAGCGGAGTACCGGTTCAGCGTGTGGCGACCGCCGAGAGTGAGCGTCTGCGCACAATGGCAGACTCGATTAAGAAGCGTGTGATCGGTCAAGACACCGCCGTTGAGACGGTAGTAAGGGCTATTCAACGGAGTCGTTTAGGTTTGAGAGATCCGAAACGACCAATCGGCACGTTCTTCTTCCTGGGCAGTACCGGTGTGGGCAAGACCTATCTGGCACAATGTCTGGCGGAAGAGATGTTCGGCTCAAAGGACGCGATGATCCGTTTCGACATGTCGGAATATATGGAGAAACACACAGCGAGTCTGTTAGTAGGCGCGCCTCCGGGCTATGTGGCGCACGAAGACGGCGGTAAGTTAACCGAGGCTGTGCGACGCAAACCCTACTCGATTATCCTATTCGACGAGATAGAGAAAGCCCATCCGGATATCTTCAACGTATTGCTGCAGGTACTGGATGAAGGTCGTCTGACTGACCGCCAAGGGCATAATGTGGATTTCCGTAATACGATTATCGTGCTCACGGGAAATGTGGGCACACGTCAAGTGCAGGAATTCGGTGCAGGTATCGGTTTCGGCGCAGAGGAGATGGATCAGAAGCGCGTGAACGCCACCTTGCTGAAGGCGCTGCAGAAACAGTTCCCACCAGAGTTCGTCAACCGTATTGACAATGTAGTAACATTCGAGCCGCTGAGCAGAGAGAGTATTGCACAAATCGTGCGAATTGAAGTGGGACAACTGCAACAACGGATGAAGAAACAAGGTCATCATCTGAGCGTCTCGAATGAGGCCATCGACCAATTGGTAGAGAAGAGTTTTGACAGCAAGAACGGAGCCCGTCCTGTCAAACGCGCCGTGCAGACCTATCTGGAAGATCCGTTAACAGATATTCTGCTGCGCAGACCTAATCAGAAAAAAATAACCCTAAAAAAGATATAATTATGACAATGGAAATTACAGACGCTAACATCAAGGATGTGATTGCGTCGGGCAAACCGGTAGTAGTGGATTTCTGGGCTGCTTGGTGCGGACCATGCAAAATGATGCTTCCGATTTTAGAGGAGTTGGCGAATGAGTATGACGGCAAAGTAGTTGTCGGCAAACTGAATGTAGATGACAATCCTGACACATGCGAAGAGTACGGTATCATGAATATTCCGACGATGCTGTTCTTCAACAACGGCGAGTTGGTAAACCGTCACGTAGGTACCTGCCGCAAGCAGGATTTAGCGCAACTTTTTGACGCGTTGCTCTAAAAAAGCTTGCAAAAAACGCGCAAAAATACAATTTTATTTGTATATTCCAAATTTTTGTTGTACCTTTGCGCCCTATTTTGCCGTAATAGGCACGTTTTTTGTGCGCCTATAGGCGCGGTCCGGTAGCTCAGCTGGATAGAGCAACAGCCTTCTAAGCTGTGGGTCTCGGGTTCGAATCCCGACCGGATCACTTCGCCATGAGGCGAAAATTACGAAACACAAGTATACTTATTTATACATGCGTCAATTAAAAATTACAAAATCAATCACCAATCGTGAGTCAGCGAGTCTGGACAAGTATCTTCAAGAGATCGGTCGAGAGGAGTTGATTACCGTGGATCGTGAAGTAGAGTTGGCCGGTCGAATCCGTAACGGAGACCGTGCGGCATTGGAGGAACTGGTTCGAAGCAACCTGCGCTTTGTGGTGTCAGTTGCGAAGCAGTATCAGAATCAAGGTTTAAGTTTGCCGGACTTGATTAACGAAGGTAACTTAGGTCTGATTAAGGCTGCAGAGAAATTCGATGAGACCCGTGGTTTCAAGTTCATCTCTTATGCGGTATGGTGGATTCGCCAATCGATACTTCAAGCCTTGGCAGAACAAAGCCGTATTGTTCGTCTTCCTCTTAACCAAGTAGGTTCGATGAACAAGATCAACAAAGCTTACCAGCGTTTCGAGCAAGAGAACGAGCGTAAGCCGAGTGCGGAAGAGTTAGCCGACATGCTGGATATCCCGGTAGACAAGATTGCGGATACGCTGAAGATGTCCGGTCGTCACGTGAGTGTAGATGCGCCGTTTGTAGAAGGAGAGGACAACAGTCTGATCGACGTTATGATCAATGAGGATTCGCCGAATGCGGATCGTGGTCTTATTAATGAGTCGCTCTCCACAGAAATCAGTCGTGCATTAGCAACGCTCACTCCGCGTGAAGCGGATATCTTGCGTAAGTTCTTTGGTATCGGCACGCCCGAAAAGACATTGGAAGAGATCGGCGATGAGCTGCATCTGACCCGTGAGCGTGTTCGTCAGATCAAAGAGAAAGCCATCCGCAAACTCAATTCCGGCCAACGCAGTCACATCTTGCAGACTTACCTTGGTTAAGTAAAAACGCCTCCGAAAAGGGAGGCGTTTTTTATTGGTGATTGGTGATTTAGTCGAAAAGCGTAGGCTGGTCAGAATCCATTTTCCGCAGAATAGCCCGCATGAGTGTTTCGCGAATAAGTCTGCTTCTATTCGAGACGCCATAGCGTTCACAAAAGCGCTCAAGCGTACGCTGTTCACTTTCGTTCAATAAGATGGATATTCTATGTTCGCGTGGCGCTTTCTTTGCCATAATTAGAAATAGAGCGCGAATTTAACGCCCGCATTAACAAGGCTTCGTCCGGCATTGTTGGTAAACGTAGCTGTCGGTGTCTTGCCGTCCGGTGTTTCCGTGACAGTCATCCGTGCTTGTTGGAACTGCGCGAAGGCTACAAGGGAAATGGCTGTTTTGGGATTGAGTTGATAGCGATAACCGAAATCCACGCCCGCGTAGAGTCCACCGACGTATTTTTTGGAAAGGGCTATTCCGTATCCCAAGCCGAGACCGAAGACAGGCGCATGCTTGGCTTCTATGAAAGGCATCCGAATTGCCGCCTGAATAGGCAGGAAATTATACATATCACCCAAAGCCATTCCGTGATATCCAATACCGCCACCTACAAAAATATGCTTGTCGCCTATATGATGGCTGCCGACTAAGAGGTCCACGTTATACCCTACTCCGGTTTTTCCGTCGCCCGGTATTATCGCCGCGCCGACACCCACTTCCAGCAAGATAGATGCTTTCTTGGAAGTTTTGATCTCCGGGTCTTCGTCCGTTTGTTCCTGCTGTGTTTCTACCGCGGCATCGTCCGTCAGGATCTCCTGCACATCGGATTTCGGGTACTGGAACCGCGCACCCTCTGCATTACGGATAATAACGACTTCCTCATTCTGGAAGAGAATCGTTCCTTGTACACGTGTGCCCGTACGCAGAACTATTGTTTCCGCATGTGCGCATAGCGCGCAGACACAAATCAGTATGAAGAGCGTGATTTTTCTCATATCGGCTGCAAAGGTACAAAAATTATTTGAATTATGCAAACTCAAAATCAATTAATGAGCGATTAATGTCGACTTGCACCACTTTTACGGTCACTTTATCGCCTAAGGTGTGCGAAATCCTGTTCTCTGCGCATACCAAACGGTAGTTTTTCTCATCGTACATCCACGTCTCGCCCGGGAAGCCTATTTTAGAGATATGAATGAGTCCTTCGCAGCGTGAGTCGTCAAGTTGGACGAACAATCCGAAATCGGTCACACCGGATATATGTCCAGACAGGATTTCACCTATATGGTCGTTCATCCAAATGGCCTGAAAGAGCTTGACAGAATCGCGTTCGGCTTGTGCCGCTTCCTGTTCACAAGCGGAGCAATGTTCGCATTTATCCTCGAGTTCTTCGCGGGTCATTGACTCTTTTTTTCCCGTGAGGATATATTTCTCGACGAGGCGATGCACCATCAGGTCGGGATAACGGCGGATAGGCGAAGTGAAATGGGTGTAATGCGAGAAAGCGAGCCCATAATGGCCGATGTTATAGGTCGAATAGACAGCTTTGGCTTGTGCACGGATGGTAAGCAAGTCAATGGTTTGTTGCGTGACGCGGTTACCCATCTTACGCTTGAAGGCTTTTATCTGATCGAGTTTCTCTCCGTCGGGCAAGTCATGGACGCGGTATACGAACGGGCGACCGGAACCTACCGCCGTTGCTATCGTACGGTTCGCCAGCAGCATGAACTCCTCAATGAGATGATGTGCTTCGTTAGGTTGCTCAAAGTAGATGTCGGTCGGATGTCCGTTGGCATCCAAGCGGAAGCGCATCTCGTCCTGCTCAATGGTAAGCGCACCGTTGGCAATTCGATCTGCACGGAGTATTTGTGCGAGGCTGTTTAAGGTAGTGATAGCCAGCACTTGCATAGCATCCGCCTCTGACTTACCTCCCACTCGATTCTCTCTCGATAGTGTCTCGCTAGTCTGATTTTCGCATATAATCTGTTGCGCTTCATCATAATTGAGACGTGCGTTGGAGCTGATGACCGTCCGGCACACCTTATATTTTAATACGCGCGCGTGGGCGTCCATTGTGAAAATGACCGACATGCAGAGTTTATCTTCATTCGGTCGCAAGGAGCACTTGTCATTACACAACTCCTCGGGAAGCATGGGCAGCACGCGATCCACGAGATAGACAGACGTGCCGCGTTTATAGGCATCTTCATCGGTTTTCGTGCCCGGGCGAACATAGAAAGACACATCGGCAATATGAATACCGATTTGATAGGTGTCATCATCGTTCACAGCGAACGAAATGGCGTCGTCAAAGTCCTTTGCGTCCGCCGGATCGATAGTAAACGTGAACACATCCCGCATGTCTCTCCGCCGCAGTATCTCTTTCTCGTCTATCATAGTTTGCTAATTCAATTACACAAAAACCAATTTACGGCTGCAAAATTACAAAAATTCTTGCATATATCAAAAAAAAGCAGTAATTTTGCACGTTTTTTTAATGAGAATATCAGAAATTTTAATATATTTACCTTATGAAAGTTAAAGTAAGTAATGTAAACCAGCCTACTTGGAAAGAGTGCAATATTCATGCCACCCTTCCAGCAGAGCTGAGCAAACTGCAAGAGCTCGCATACAATGTGTGGTGGAGCTGGAACGGCGATGCAAAGGATTTGTTCCGTTATATTGATACGGACGCCTGGAAACGCGCCAACTCGAACCCGATTGTGCTACTGAACATCATCAGTTATGACCGCATGGTCGAGCTCTCCAAAGACGAGAAATTCATGAAGCGTCTGAACGATGTGTACGCAGAGTTCCGCGCTTACATGGACACGCCGAAAGACAAGAAGAAACCGACCATCGCCTATTTCTCCATGGAATACGGTCTGACGCACGTGCTGAAGATCTATTCTGGCGGTCTGGGAATTCTTGCCGGCGACTATATCAAAGAGGCTTCGGATTGCAACATCGACATGGATGCCATCGGTTTCCTCTATCGTTACGGATATTTCACCCAGACGCTGAGTCCGGAAGGTCAGCAGATAGCCAATTACGAGGCACAGAACTTCTCCAACCTGCCTATTTATCAGGTAAAAGAGAAAGACGGCTCGAACATGGTTATTGACGTTCCATATCCGGGTCGTATGGTACATGCCTACCTGTGGCGCGTAGCTGTAGGTCGTATGAACCTGTACCTGCTGGATACCGACAACGAGCTGAACAGCGAGTGGGATCGTCAGATCACCCACCAGTTGTACGGCGGCGACTGGGAGAACCGTATCAAACAGGAGATCATGCTGGGTATCGGCGGTATGCTGGCACTCAAGAAATTAGGTATCAAGAAGGACGTTTACCATTGTAACGAGGGACACGCCGCGTTGATGGGTCTGCAGCGTCTTGTGGACCTGGTACAAGAAGAAGGTCTGACCTTCAACCAGGCCAAAGAGGTTGTTCGCGCAAGCGGTCTGTACACTTGTCACACGCCGGTTCCGGCAGGCCACGACTATTTTGAGGAAGGTCTGTTCTACAAGTACATCGGCGAGTATGCCGAGAAACTCGGCATCGAATGGAACGACCTGATCGGTATGGGCCGTACAAATCCTGAAGACAAAAACGAGAAGTTCTCGATGTCCGTCTTCGCGCTGAATACCTGCCAAGAGGCAAACGGTGTGAGCTGGTTGCACGGCGAGGTATCGAAGAAGATGTTCAGTCCGGTATGGCCGGGTTATTTCCCGGAGGAGTTGCACGTTGACTACGTGACCAACGGTGTACACATGCCGACTTGGGCAGCATCCGACTGGAAGAAGGTATATAAGAAATATCTGCCGAAAGAGTGGATGAGCGACCAATCGAATCTTGAAATGTGGAAGCCGTACGCAGATATTCCCGATGCAGAGATTTGGGAGACGCGTATCGGTCTGAAACGCAAGATGATGGATTATATCAAGCAGCAGTTCCGTGAGGACTGGATGAAGAGCCAAGGTGATCCTGCCCGTATCGTCCGCGCGCTGAGCGAGATGAAGCCCGAGAACCTGATTATCGGTTTCGGTCGTCGTTTTGCAACGTACAAACGTGCTCACCTGCTGTTCACCGACTTGGAGCGTCTGGATAAGTTGGTAAACAATCCGAACTATCCTGTTCAGTTCCTGTTCACAGGTAAGGCACACCCGGCAGACGGCGGTGGCCAGGGTCTGATCAAGCGCATCATCGAGATCAGCCGTATGCCGCAGTTCCTCGGTAAGATCATCTTCCTCGAGAACTACGATATGCGTCTGGCCAAGCGTCTTATCTCCGGTGTGGATATCTGGTTGAACACTCCGACCCGTCCGTTGGAGGCATCCGGAACATCGGGTGAGAAAGCGCAGATGAACGGTGTGCTCAACTTCTCCGTAAAAGACGGTTGGTGGTACGAAGGTTACGTAGAAGGCGCAGGCTGGGCATTGACCGAGCACCGCACCTACGAGAACCAAGCGCACCAGGACCAGTTGGATGCCGCTACCATCTATCAGATGTTAGAGAGCGAAATCATCCCGCTGTACTACGCAAAGAACAGCAAGGGTTACAGCCCTGAGTGGATCCAATACATCAAGAACTCGGTAACGAAGATCACTCCGCGCTTCACGATGAAGCGTATGATGGATGACTATTTCGACAAGTTCTATTACAAACTGGCGAAACGTCACTGCCTCCTTATGGGCGACAACTACAAGGTAGCGAAAGAAATCGCGGCTTGGAAGGAGAACATGGTCGCTCACTGGGATGAGATTGAGGTAGTTAACAAAAACATCTCGAAGGAGTTGGAGAACCTCAACGTAGGTGACAAGTTTAACGTCAGCGTAGAACTGGACACGAAGGGTCTGAACGACAAGGGCATCGGCGTAGAACTGGTAGCCGTTCGTACCTCGACGCACAACAACGACAAACTCTACGAAGTAGAGCCTCTAAAACTCATCAAATCCGAAGGCACCCATTTGTTCTTCGAGAACACCTATCAGTTGGATTATGCCGGCGGTATGAAATTCGGTCTGCGTATGTATCCGCAGAATGAGTTACTGCCGCACCGCATGGACTTCTGCTACGTTCGTTGGATTTAACCATTATGAAAAAGAATTTTGTAGAAGAGTTGCGCTGGAGAGGCATGCTGCAAGACATCATGCCGGGTACGGAAGAGCAGCTGAACAAAGAGATGACTACCGCCTATGTGGGCATCGACCCGACGGCGGACAGTCTTCATATCGGCCACTTGTGCGGCATCATGATGCTGCGCCATCTGCAGGCATGCAGTCACAAGCCTATCGCGCTCATCGGTGGTGCGACCGGCATGATCGGTGACCCGAGCGGTAAGAGTGCCGAGCGTAATCTGCTGACCGAAGAGATTCTGCGTCACAACGTGCAATGCATCCGTGAGCAATTGGAGCATTTCCTGGATTTCAACAGCAACGAACCGAATGCAGCCGAGTTGGTAAACAACTACGACTGGATGAAGGACTATACGTTCATCAATTTCACGCGCGACATCGGCAAACTGATCACCGTCAATTACATGATGGCGAAAGACAGCGTGAAGAAGCGCTTCAACGGCGAGTTCAGTCAGGGTATGTCGTTTACAGAATTCACGTACCAGCTGCTGCAAGGTTACGATTTCGTCTATCTGAACGAGCATAAGAACTGCCTGCTTCAGATGGGTGGTTCGGACCAGTGGGGCAACATTACTACGGGTATCGAGTTGATGCGTAAGATGAACGGCAAGACGGCTTTTGCGCTGACTTGTCCGCTCATCACCAAAGCCGACGGTGGCAAGTTCGGCAAGACCGAAAGCGGCAATGTCTGGCTAAGCAAGAAATACACGAGTCCGTATAAGTTCTACCAGTTCTGGATGAACGTGAGCGACGATGATGCGAAGCGCTACATCAAGATCTTCACAAGTCTGACGCGTGAAGAGATAGAGTCGCTTATCGCCGAGCACGAAGAGGCTCCGCACTTACGCGTGCTGCAGAAACGTCTGGCAAAAGAGGTGACCTGCATGGTTCACAGCGAGGCAGATTACAACGCTGCTGTTGAGGCATCGAATATCTTATTTGGAAATGCAACGGCTGATGCGCTACGCGCATTGGACGAGGAGACCTTCCTGCAGGTATTCGAAGGCGTCGAGCGCTACGAAATCAGCATGGATGAGTTGAAAGCCGGTATAGGTCCGTTGGATCTGCTTGCCGAGAAGACGAATATCTTCCCGAGCAAAGGCGAAGCGCGCAAGATGATTCAAGCGAACGGGTTCAGCATGAACAAAGAGAAGCTGACAGACCCGCAAACTCCGATTAGCGATGCTGCTTTGCTCAACGGCAAGTACCTGCTGTTCCAAAAAGGCAAGAAAAACTACTATTTAGTAGTCGCTAAGTAAAAAAAGCACCTAAAAGTGCAAAATTATTTGCAAAAATTTGGTCAATTCAAAAATTTGTAGTAATTTTGCACGCTTTTTTGAAAAGTGCTGTCCACTCGTATATCGGTATTACACCGGATTTTGGTTCCGAGAAGCGAGGTTCGACTCCTCGGTGGACAACAAAGCTGCGCAAGCGGCTTTTATTTTCCGCAGAAGCGGAGACGTGTGATGGAATACACGGTATTAAGTAACACAAAACAATTATTCAAATGAAAGAATTCGCACTTGTAGGTACTCCGCGTAGCGAGTACGGAAAGAAGGCCGCCAAGGCCCTTCGCGCAGAGGAACTGATTCCTTGCAACATTTACGGTTGTGGTTTGAACGCCACTTTCACGGTAGCAGCTGCTGACGTTCGTAAGCTGATCTACAGCCCGGACACTCAGATCGTAGACCTCACCATCGGTGAGACGAAGACGAAAGCTATCGTAAAAGAGCTTCAATTCCACCCGATTGACGGTAAGACACTGCATATCGATTTCCTCGCCGTTGACGAGAAGAAGCCGGTAGTAGTAGAGATTCCGGTTCAACTGAACGGTCTTGCAGAAGGTGTAAAAGCCGGTGGTAAGTTGGTTCAGAGCATGCGCAAGCTGAAAGTACAGGGTATCTACACCGCATTCCCCGATCGTATCAATATCGACGTTACCGAGCTTGGTCTTGGTAAGAAGATCGCTGTTGAGGACGTTAAGGTTGATGGTCTGAAGTTCGTTAACCCGGCCGACGCATGCGTGGCAGAGGTTAAGGCAACTCGTCAGAGCAAGCAAGCTTAACCGGATAGTATCCGGATGCATTTAGCCATGCGGCAATCAGGGGCGAGGCGTTAAACGCCCGCCCCTTAATTTTTAGAAAATGAAATATCTCATTGTAGGTTTAGGAAATATCGGTGACGATTACGCAGGTACCCGTCATAACATCGGCTTTATGATGATCGACGCCTTTGCGGCGTCCGTCAAGGCCGAGTGGCAGGACAAGCGGTACGGATTCGTGGCGAAATGTAGAGTAAAAAACGCCGAACTCGTGCTGCTTAAACCTTCCACGTTCATGAACCTGAGCGGCAATGCGGTACGGTACTGGTTGCAGGCCGAGAAGATTCCGGCAGAGAACATGCTGGTGTTGGTCGATGATTTGAATCTGCCGTTCGGCACGATTCGCATTCGCAAACAAGGTTCCAACGGCGGTCATAATGGTCTGGGAAACATCCAATCGGTATTAGGCACGGAGAACTACGCGCGTGTTCGTTTCGGCATCGGCAATGAGTATACGCGAGGCACACAGATTAATTTTGTACTTGGCAAATGGACGGACGAGGAGAAGCAACAAATCGACGAGCGACTCAAAGTGACGACGGAAATCATTCCCTGCTTCTGTCTTCAAGGCATTGACCGAACTATGAACTTGTATAATAATAAATGAGCGAAGTTAGGGTCGATAAATATCTGTGGGCGATGCGCATCTACAAGACGCGGAGCATAGCAGCGGACGCTTGTAAGAACGGTCGCATCACAATGAATGGCGTGCAACTCAAACCGAGTCGCACGTTTCATGTAGGTGACACCTTTAACGTCCGCAAAGGGCCGATTACTTATACGTACCGCGTGTTGCAACTGTCGGAAAACCGTCTGGGTGCCAAATTAGTGCCGGAATACATGCGGGACTGCACCTCTCCGGAACAGTTAGAGCTGCTTGAGTTGGCCCGTCTGGCCGGACAGAGCGGTCGCGACCGAGGTACAGGGCGTCCGACCAAAAAGGACCGAAGAGATATCGAGACCTTTATGAGCGACTGTTATCTGGACGAAATCGATTTTGACGATGAAGATCAAGCGTGACAATATAGCGGAGTACATTCTCTATCTATGGCAGATGGAGGACTATTTGCGGGCGTTTCCGGAGAACGCGGAAGCGACGCAGGAACTGCATGACCTGAACGAGATGATGCACCGTGAGGGCATTGTTGAGAAAGGGCATCTGCAGTTGGCCAATAATGCGCTGAGCGAACTGGAAGACTTACATCGCACGCTGCTTAACGAAGATGCACTCTATCGCGCGGCAATTATGCGTCTGCAGCCAAGTCTGAACCTACTGAAAGCCAAGACAGACCGGCCAACGATGAGTGATATCGAAGCCAGTCTGACGCTACTCTATCAGATTATGCTACTGCGTCTGCAAAAACGGGAGATCACGCCTGAAACGGCTGATGTGCAACAACGCGCAACACAGTTACTACAATTCTTGAGCAAAACCTATCATGAGAACAGCCGAACGGTTTGAAAAGATATTAGCCTGGTTTGAGGTGAACATGCCGGTGGCAGAGAGCGAGTTGGTGTATAGCAACCCGTACGAACTATTGGTGGCCGTCATGCTATCAGCACAATGCACAGACAAGCGGGTTAATATGGTCACACCGGCGTTGTTCAAGGCATATCCGACGGCTGAAACCTTAGCGAAAGCAACCAGCGATGAGGTGTTTGAATATGTAAAAAGCGTTAGTTACCCGCGGTCAAAAGCGGAGCATCTGGTAGCTATGGCACAACGGCTGGTAGAGGTGTATGGCGGACAAGTGCCGGATAACATCGAAGATCTGCAGACGCTGCAAGGCGTAGGGCGCAAGACGGCGAATGTAGTGTGCGCTGTTATTTGGCAACAACCGACCATGGCTGTCGATACACATATCTTCCGCGTGAGCGAACGCTTAGGGCTGACAACGAACAGCAAGAACCCGCTGCAGACCGAGAAGCAATTAGTAAAATACATTCCGGAAACGGTCATTCCGAAAGCCCACCACTGGCTACTACTGCACGGACGATACGTATGCCAGGCTCGCAAACCCAAATGCGAACAATGCGGACTACGCGAATATTGCCGCTATTATAAAAAATAATTGATGTACTCTTGTGTATGTCAATTTTTTTTTGTAATTTTGCACCGCAAAATTGAAAATACGAATTATTATGGCAGACAACAAACCCTCTGCAGAGAAGCTGAAAGCGCTGCAGAACGCAATGGCAAAGATTGACAAGGACTTCGGCAAAGGTGCTATCATGCGCCTTGGCGACGAGAAGATAGAGGACGTTCCGGTTATCCCGACCGGCAGTCTGGGACTGAACTACGCATTAGGCGTAGGTGGTTATCCGCGCGGCCGTATTATTGAGATCTACGGTCCGGAATCGTCCGGTAAGACGACCTTGGCTATCCATGCCATGGCAGAAGTTCAGAAGGCTGGAGGCATTGCTGCGATTATTGATGCCGAGCATGCATTCGACCGTTTCTATGCCGAGAAATTAGGTGTGGACGTAGAAAACCTGCTTATTGCGCAACCGGACAGCGGCGAGCAAGCATTGGAGATTGCGGATGAGTTGATTCGTTCGGCAGCGGTTGATCTGATTGTCGTGGACTCAGTGGCCGCACTTACTCCGAAAGCAGAGATCGACGGTGACATGGGAGACAACAAAGTGGGTCTGCAGGCACGCTTGATGTCTCAAGCGCTGCGCAAGATGACGGCATCGGTGAACAAAACGAATACAACCGTTATTTTCATCAACCAGTTGCGCGAGAAAATCGGTGTGATGTTCGGTAATCCAGAAACGACAACCGGCGGTAATGCGCTGAAATTCTATGCTTCAGTTCGTCTCGACATCCGTCGTACCGGTCAAATCAAAGACGGCGACACGAACAAAGGTAACCAAGTGCGCGTGAAGGTGATTAAGAACAAAGTGGCTCCTCCGTTCAAGAAAGCGGAGTTCGACCTGATGTTCAACGAAGGCATCTCGAGAATTGGCGAGATTCTCGACTTTGCAGTAGCGACCGACGTTATCAAGAAGAGCGGTTCGTTCTTCAGCTACGGCGATACC